>DATDTH010000262.1:0-10050 GCA_035290985.1 Pseudomonas sp.
GCAAGGAGGGCGATAGCTACAAGGGCCATCGTGAGTTGCACACCCTCAGCAAGTTGCTCGAACGCCACAGCATCGGCCTGTCAGCGGTCAAAGCCAACCAACTGCTGCAAGCCGCCGGCCTGCTGGAAACCCGCCAGCGCTTCAGCTCGCGTAACGGCGAACTGAAAAGCTACAAAGCGCTGACCCGCGCAGGGGAGTACTACGGCCAGAACCGCCGATCACCGATGAACAACGAAACCCTGCCCTACTACTACGCCGACACTTTCGAGGAGCTGGTCAGCACCATTCTGCGACCGAGCCGGAACTAGCGCATTTCAGGAAAACTCTGGCTGCCTGCGGGAGCCGGACTCCCACTTACTCGTCATACCCGCGAAGGCGGGTATCCAGAGCGGCCGATCTGCTCCTGAATTACTTTCAGGCGAAAAGCCCGGCTTCGAGAGCCAAGAGGCGGCCGGCATTGGATGTCGAAGCCGAACAAGGCCCTCGGTGGAAATATGCCGCTCATGCTCTGCGAAACCGAGATTGGGGGCAGGCAGGTTCGCCGCGTGCTTCAAGCCCTGGAATGGGGTGGCGCTACCCGATTCGGGCCTGGTGGATACCGAAGTTTCAAGCCTGGATCGGCTTGCCAATATATAGGCAATTTGCCTATAGTCGATCCATGAAAGCCGCCTTTCTGGAAACGTCCGCACTCACCGCTACGGTGGGCAACTACCTGACGGATGACGAATATCGTCAGTTACAGAACGAGTTGCTCGCTAACCCACAAGCGGGCGATCTCATGCCCCGAACGGGCGGCTTCCGCAAGCTACGCTGGGCGGACAGCCGGCGAGGCAAAGGCAAGCGCGGCGGCTTGCGCGTTATCTACTACTGGCTGCTGGGCGACGGTCAGTTCTGGATGTTCGCCATTTACGACAAGGACGAGTTGGAGAACCTGACCGTCGATCAGGAAAAAGCCCTGAAACAGGCCATCACCCAAGAATTGAAAGCACGAGGTGCCCAATGAAGAAACGCGATCTGTTCACCGAGATGCTGCAAGGCGTAGCGGAAATGGCGGCGCACCGCGAGGGCAAGATCACCCTGCGTCAATTCGACCTAGAGGAAAAGCCAGCCCCCGAGGTGTCTGCATCGGAAATCATTGCCCTGCGCAAGAAACTGCAGATGTCCCAGGCGGTCTTCGCCCGCAGCCTTCGAACCAACCCCAGCACCTTGCGTAACTGGGAACAGGACAAATCCAAACCCAACACTCAGGCGGTGCTGCTGATCAAGCTGGTCGAACAGTTCCCGGATATGGTCGAGCGGCTGGAAACCATATGACAACGAGGAACCTCAAGGCCTCTTTTGAGCAGTAGATAATGCCGCTTGAGCCTCATGCGCCCCCATCACACCGCAACGGCAGAGCCCCGCTGAGTGGCAGTGCCACTGCCCAGGCAGAAGGCTCACACTTCATTTGACGGAGTGATAATGAATACTTCAACAGCCACCCGGCCACAGGCAAACAAGAAAGACCAAACGCGCAGCCTTGGAATCGCCGACTTTTGGGAGTTCTGCGCCCATCAAGGCTCGCTAAATGAGTCGGAACGGCTCCTTCAGATCAAGCAAGGCGTATCTGCTCACCTGGTCCAAGCGATTCGCATGAGCTTTGACCTTCACGAGCACAGCGTGGCGACGCTGCTCAATGCATCAATCTCCACACTCGAACGGCGTATGCGCGAACAAAAGCCCCTCGACTCCGTGGCGTCCAAACGTTTGGATCGAATCGCCGCTGTTTCTCATCAGGCCGAAGGGGTTTTCGAGAGCCGGGAGGCGGCCGCGCAGTGGATGTCGAAGCCGAACAAGGTCCTCGGTGGAAATACGCCAATCATGCTCTGTGAAACCGAGATCGGAGCCAGGCAAGTCCGACGTGTGCTTCAAGCCCTGGAATGGGGTGGCGCTGCCTGATGCGGGCCTGGTGGAAAGCCAAACGAGCGACTGATCTTTCGGGGCTGGGAGCGGCCATCGGGGGGGCGGCGGAACGATAGGACGTACCAGCAGTTGGCATTTTTCCAACTCAAACCTTTGGTTGCTTAATAGAGCTCATAACACGCACAAACTCACTAACTGCAGACACTACAAGTCCAGCATGTTGATATTTTGGCGGCCCCCAAGGGTCTATTAGACCGACTGCCAACAGAAGTGCGGAAACAATAGCTGCCTGATTAAGGATAAAACCTTCGCAGTTAGCAAATTCCTTAGGCAACCCTTCCTCAGATGCATACAGGAAAGAATTTCTTAAGTTGGCTTTTACGGTAATGGCGCCCCTAATCTCTTGAGCATATTTCTTCCTCAACTTTGCAAGTACCGCCGCACCGATCATCTCGTCCATGGACTGATCCCCTTGAACAAGAAGATGCAACGGAGGGCGCGGATGAAGAACGCCCTTCCCATCTCGAAGCGGGAATACGACCTCGATGGCTGGACGCCCACCTTCATCCACATGGCAGAGTCTAGGAGGCTGGAATGGCATACCATCCATTTCCATGTGCTCGTTAAACCAATCTATTACACCGGCAATAAAAACGATCACTCCAGCTTTATTAGGATGCGCCCAATGACTAATTTTTTCGCTCTGCGGGTATCCATGCGCTTGCAGTGAACATATTAAGCTCGTCGCAGCTTCCTCCTCGGCACAGATGGCTCGAAAACAAGCCATATGAGGATCAGACAAACGTAACTCTTCGGCCTTGAATATATGCGTAATTGCGTTCAAGCCTGCAAATTTAACTTTCCCTTCGCACCCACCCAGCAAGTTCTCAAATCTTTTTAACTGCTCCCAGACCATACCCCCCCCCTATTTTCGGTTAAGAATCTAAATCATGATAAAGCGCACCCTCAAACACTTCCACATGTGCTGCGGCCTGGGCGGCGGCGCCAAGGGCTTCAACAAAGCCAAGCCGGTAGTCGGCAACATGCAAGCCGAATGGCGCTGCATCGGTGGCATCGATGTCGACCCGGCAGGCCTGCGCGACTTCCAGCGCCTGGCCGGTGTGCCGGGCACACTGAAGGATCTCTTCACCCGCGCCCAGTACACCGCGTTTCACGGCGTCGAGCCACCGGCCAGCTGGGACGAAGCTACCGCAGAAGACGTGCGCCGCGCGGCCGGTAACGAAGATCCGGACGCGGTGTTCATCAGCAGCCCATGCAAGGGCGCCAGCGGGCTGCTGTCGGAAACGATGAGCTTGACCCCGAAGTACCAGGCCCTCAACGAGCTGACTCTGCGCTGTGTCTGGCTGATGTGCGAGGCTTGGAAGCACAACCCCGTTAGCCTGATCGTGTTCGAGAACGTGCCGCGGCTGGCCACCCGCGGCCGGCACCTGCTGGACCAGATTGGCCAGTTGCTGGCCTTCTACGGCTACGCCGTGGCCGAAACCACCCACGACTGCGGCGAACTGGGGGGCCTGGCGCAGTCGCGCAAGCGCTTCCTGCTGGTAGCGCGCCACATCGAGAAAGTGCCGCCCTTCCTCTATGAGCCGGAGAAAAAGAGCCTGCGCGCCGTCGGCGACATCCTCGGCCGCATGCCGCTGGCCGGCGATATCGAAGCCGCCGGCCCAATGCACCGCGTCCCGGCCTTGCAGTGGAAAACCTGGGTGCGCCTCGCCCTGGTCACCGCGGGAAAAGACTGGAGATCCCTCAACGAGCTGGTGATCGAGGACGGCTACCTACGCGACCTGATCATCGTGCCGGAGTACCGCGCCGGCTACCTGGGCGTGCATGAATGGCAAGACACCGCCGGAACCGTTGCCGGTCGCTCCAGCCCCACCAACGGTGCATTTTCCGTTGCAGATCCGCGCTACGCCCAGTCAGCAGACTGGAACCATGGCCAGCAGTACGGGGTTCGGCGCTGGGATCAAACCTCCGGAACGATCCCGAGCCAGTGCGCGCCCGGGCAAGGGCAATTCGCTGTGGCTGATCCTCGCCCAAGTGGAGTTCGGCATAACAACGTCTACCGGATCGTCCGCATGGATACACACGCAGGCACCGTAACTGGCGGTCAGTCACCGAGCGCAGGCGGCCAATGCATCGCTGATCCGCGAGACCCTGGTATTGGCCATGCCAAGTACAACGTGGCCAAGTGGGATGGAGCCAGCCACACCGTGATCTCTGACAGCACCACTGGCCAGGGAGCATTCGCGGTTCAGGATCCGCGCCCGGGCATGGCCAAGGAGAAAGGCGACCCGTACCTGACTGGCGGCCACTACGGCGTTGTGCCCTGGAATGGCCAGGCCGGCGCCGTCTCTGCCAGTGCGCGCCAGGACAATGGCCGCTGGTCTGTCGCTGATCCGCGCATGCCGGCAGCTGCCGACCGCCTCACCTGCATCATCACCAGCCTGGACGGCACCTGGCACCGGCCATTCACCACTCTGGAGCTCGCCGCGCTGCAGAGCCTGGTAGATCCCGAGGAGCAGCTGGAGTTAGATGGACTGAGCGACCAGGCCTGGCGCGAGCGCATCGGCAACGCGGTACCGCCATCAGCAGCCGAGGCTATTGCCCATGTCATGGGCACCACCCTGTTGCTGGCTGGAGCTGGCGAAACTTTCATGCTCAGCAACATGCCGGTCTGGGTGCGCCCAGTTGCGGTGGGCCTGAGCGTGGCGCAGCAGGGTAATTGAACACGATGTGACAAAGGACCATGGACGGCTGGTTCAATCTTTCCGTACAAATGAAATCTTAGGCAAATTGGGTGGCGCCGCAGTAAAAACAACACTGAAATCCTCTACCTGCCGCAGGGATAAACCGTCTATATAAGACAGACGCAAAAATACATGATCAGTTCCATTAATGATTACAGTCTGACCATACTGAGCACCATCTACTATGGCGGACTCTTCCACAAGCCGCTCAGTTCTAGATGGTGTTTCCAGAATCGCTACAAACTCTTCAGCCTTATGACCAAAGTTCCTGAATAAAAATGAAACACCAAGTCCATCCGACCCAGAGGATACGGCTTTAGCAGTACACTTTATGACTGACAACATGGATCTTTCGAACTTCACCTTTTCATCATCTAGCGCAGATTTCTGTAGATCGAATTGAGCTTTCGAAACCTGTGTAAGTTTCTCTTGCTGTTTTACCGACTCATTCAACTCTTTAGCTTGCATCAGTAATGCCGCAGTACCTTGCTTCAATTCGTCGCTCTGCTGGAAATATCCGAGAACAAGCCAAAGAAACGCTAACGGCCCAAATATACCTGCAAAGAAATCACCAAGCTCATTCAAATCAAGACCTTTAATATCCCCATAATTTGGCCAGATTATAGATACGAGCCATACCAAATAGGCAACACTAACTACAATTCCGCCCAAAGTTCTTATTTTACTCATCAAACTCTCCATACCGGCTCCTAGCCGACTAGTTTAAACCCACCCCAAAACTCACCTTTTACGCCACTGGCGAGGGGAAGTCATGTCCACCGAAAACAAAACACTACAAGACCTGTTGAATCAACGAGTCGCCACCTACGTCAACAGCCCCCGCCCCCAAGAACTCATCGACGCCGGCCTGGATGCCATGTTCAAGGAAGTGGTGACTGATGCCTTCCGCAGTTATGGCGATTTCTCCAAGGAGTTCAAGGAAGCCTTCAAGGCTGCCCTGCCGGCAGGCGTAGGCGACATGCTGCAGCTTGCCAAGTACAACACCCTGGTGGCTGAAGCCCTGAAACAACGCTGGGCAGAAACTGCCGTCAGCGAGGTCATGCTGGCCAAGGCCAATGCGGCCATCACCGAGATCCTCGCGGAAGTACCGCTGGAAGGACAGGTCAGCCTCACCAAGCTCCTCAATGCCTTCGTGGATGCGCACAAGGAATCCGCTGCAGAGGAGCAATGGGAAGCCCCGGAGATCCGTTTCGTAGAGGGTGACACCGATCACGGTAAGTACCTACACATCTACTTCGACAAGCAGCCAGAAGAGTCCCGTGCACCAAGCGCGCTCTCCCGCTCACGTCGCCGGGACGACTTCGCGCTGACGAACGCCCTGCACCTTTCTCTGGAAGGTGTCGCTGGGGCGGAGCGTCACGGCCGGACAACGACTTTCGATATCGGCCGGGTGTACAGCGCCAAGCTAGACGATACCCCAATAAACAAAGAGCTGAGTTATCACAGCGAGTGGGAACGCTTGGTGGCTGCTTTGTACTTCGGCCAGGCCCGCTTAGTGATCGACTGCGATGGGGATGACTTCACTTACGGCCTCTACGACTGAGGGTTGGCCATGCCCACCTACTACCCCAAGGGCGGTCGCTGCCAGGGCTGCGCCAAACGCCTGGCCGACTGCAGCTCGCTGCCTTTCCACACCTTGCCGGTGCACCGCCGCGACAGTCAGGAGGTTGTGGTGATCTGCACCGAGCTCCGGCAGCTCAACCATGGCCAATCGCTGAAAGCGATGCCCAGGAGGCACCAGAAGTGAAAATCGAAACCAAAGTGCGGCAGGCTCTGGTATTACCCCTGTCCCATCATCCTCCCGATGATCCGCTGAGTTTCAACTCCCGCCCGGGCTTCAGCCCCATGCCACTCACAAAGGATCGCGACCGCTCGAATCAGCCGCAACTGGCTGATGTCGGTCAGGCCATCCCACTGATCGAGCAGCACGGAAAACACTAAATCCGCCGCGCGGTCAGGGTCGCCGGGGATATTAGGCGCCGTTCTGATGTAGAGGGTGCCGGGCGAACCGGGCGGGTTTGGCAACGTCTCCCGACGGGACCCCAGCGGGGCCTTAAGCAGACTGCAAGGTGAGGCTTCTAGCCCATGAAGGTACTTTTTGATATCGCATCACTCCGGACTATGCTTCCCAGGGCATAGGAAGTCCGGGCCATAGCAAGGAGGGATCAAGTGCCAAAGTATTTGAAATTTCTCAAGGGGCAATTCGAGGATGGAAAGCTACTGGCCATCACCCAAGGAAACTTAGCTCTCGACGCATCTCAAGGAACTAGACGATTCACAACTGAAGAGCTTCAGCGCTATGCCTATCGAGTTAATGACGGGCAGCTTAATCACACAGAAAGTGGGAAATTACAATCGACGATTATGTTCAACTCCCATGATAAAAGCGGCATGGCTGCCTTTGTCATATCACCGGACGACACAATCTACTTATTCAATCATTACAACAAGACCGACAAAGTCGCTCATTCATCATTCGTTGGAAAATTCGCCAAAGGTGCAGGCGAAATCATGGTATCAAAGGGCAAAGTTAAACTAATCCACGCCCACAGCGGACACTTTCGACCCAACGCATTAAACATTTACCACGTAGTCAAATACTTCAGGGATCTCGGAGTGCTGGCCATAGATGCCAAGGTCGGCTTCGTCAGCAATCCCTTCCCCAACATCGGCGTACCGCCACCGACATACGCAGCAAGCGTACAACTGACATGTATTCTGGACAAGCAGGAGAAGGAAGCAGTGCTGCATTCGGAGCAGTCTATCCAAACGGCCAAGCAAAAAATTCTGCATATAGAAGCTACAACAAACGAAACGGCCTTCGGTGATTACAAGAACGCTAAACTGATCGAGCTCAGAACGAGTTTCGACGAATTTCAGGCCATGCTAAACACCGAGGAAATGGTCCAACTATTTGGCTATCAAGTTCCTCAACGCAAAGAAATAATTACCAGCACTGAGCAAATGAATTTCGAGGGCTACAAGCAGCAGCTGATCCGAGACATTAAGAAGTTGCGAGATCAAATAGAGGACCACCAGCAACTCATTGATGATTTGAACAGCAAGCGCGAGACCATCTCGGTGATCTATAACGCGCCGGAATTCCTCAGCTATGTGGAGGCCAATATGGGCGCTCTGAAAGCTAATATCGCCCCAGCGTTTTATAGCATGTGACAAGTAAGAACAAAGCAATAATCGGTAGCGGTACAGCACCCCTGCGGCGGCCCAGTGGCCTGCTGCTGTTTCGCCCAGCGCTCCCAGACCAGCGCTCACCTTATATGCCCCATCACCGCAACGGCGGTGGCCAGTGCGGTACTGCTTGGCTCAAGGCGAATAGTTCCTTCTGCCGTGCTCGCTCTGGAGCGCAATCTGGTGTTCCACCGTACTCGGCAGAAGCCCCCGGCGCGGGTCCCTCTGCGTACCACTACAAACACCTATCCTGGACGCTCGGCGCCCGGCCGCCCCTTGCAGCGTAAGCCGGTCGGTACGTGGGTTTCACCCGCCCTACGGGAAAAACGCCTTGCCCCCGTAGGAGGCCTAACCCGGCTGGAGATACCCGCTTCCCGGGATACGTCGCGGCCCCGGATTGCGCCCAGGCTTATCAGGGCTACAAAAATTGCCCCCTACTCGCCGAGTCTTTAGACGGCATCTACGAAACTACCGGGCGTGAGTGGGGATTCCCGCACGTCCCGTCCCGTCCCCTGGCCTGTAATCCCCACGCCCATCCGGGGTTTGCGAGGCCACCCGTCCCGGGTGACTGCCCTTTCGCCGCTCAAACCGCTACAATCGCGCCCCTTTCGCGCTCGCGCGCCCGCTTTCTGGACAAAGATTCGTGATCTCCACCGCCAATATCACCATGCAATTCGGGGCCAAGCCCCTGTTCGAGAACGTTTCCGTCAAGTTCGGCGGTGGTAACCGTTATGGCCTGATCGGCGCCAACGGCTGCGGCAAGTCGACCTTTATGAAGATTCTCGGCGGCGATCTGGAGTCCTCCGGTGGGCAGGTGATGCTGGAGCCGAACGTGCGCCTGGGTAAATTGCGCCAGGATCAGTTCGCCTACGAAGAGTTCAGCGTGATCGACACCGTGATCATGGGTCACGAGGAACTCTGGAAGGTCAAGGCCGAGCGCGACCGCATCTACTCGCTGCCGGAAATGAGCGAAGACGACGGCATGGCCGTGGCCGAGCTGGAAACCGAGTTCGCCGAGATGGACGGCTACACCGCCGAATCCCGCGCCGGCGAACTGCTGATGGGCCTGGGCATTCCCCTGGAACAGCATTTCGGCCCGATGAGCGAAGTCTCCCCCGGCTGGAAACTGCGGGTGCTGCTGGCCCAGGCGCTGTTTTCCGATCCAGAAGTGCTGCTGTTGGACGAACCGACCAACCACCTGGACATCAACACCATCCGCTGGCTGGAAAACATCCTGACCGGCCGCAACAGCACCATGATCATCATTTCCCACGACCGGCACTTCCTCAACAGTGTCTGCACCCATATGGCCGACCTGGACTACGGCGAGCTGCGCCTATTCCCGGGCAACTACGACGAGTACATGACCGCCGCCACCCAGTCGCGCGAGCAGCTGCTGTCGGACAACGCCAAGAAGAAGGCGCAGATCAACGAACTGCAGAACTTCGTCAGCCGCTTCTCGGCCAACGCCTCGAAAGCCAAGCAGGCCACCTCCCGGGCCAAGCAGATCGACAAGATCCAACTGGCCGAGGTCAAGCCCTCCAGCCGTGTCAGCCCCTTTATCCGCTTCGAGCAGACCAAGAAGCTGCACCGCCAGGCCGTGCTGGTCGACCACATGGCCAAGGGCTTCGACGGCAAGCCGCTGTTCAAGAACTTCAGCTTCCAGGTCGAAGCCGGCGAGCGCGTGGCGATCATCGGCCCGAACGGCATCGGCAAGACTACCCTGCTGCGCACCCTGGTCGGTGAACTGACCCCGGATGCCGGTACCGTGAAGTGGACCGACAGCGCCGAACTGGGCTACTACGCCCAGGACCACGCCGACGACTTCAAGGACGACTGCAACCTGTTCGACTGGATGGGTCAGTGGACCCAGGGCGGCGAGCAGGTGGTGCGCGGCACCCTCGGGCGCATGCTGTTCTCCAACGACGAGATCCTCAAGTCGGTCAAGGTGATCTCCGGCGGCGAACAGGGCCGCATGCTGTTCGGCAAGCTGATCCTGCAAAAGCCCAACGTTCTAGTGATGGACGAACCGACCAACCACCTGGACATGGAATCCATCGAGTCGCTGAACCTGGCGCTGGAAAACTACCCGGGCACCCTGATCTTCGTCAGCCACGACCGCGAGTTCGTCTCCAGCCTGGCCACACGCATCATCGAGCTGTCGGCCAGCGGC
>DATDTH010000263.1:0-7310 GCA_035290985.1 Pseudomonas sp.
CACGCCGGCATCGCCGCCGATCAGCCAGCGGCTTAGGGCCGCGACCGCCGCCACCACGAAAAAACCCAGCCACAGGCCGTTGAGCATGATGCGTCCCCCCGAAACAGGGGGCGATGATAGCGGTGTGGCTGTGCGGCGGTCATCCAGAGATGACGGGGAGCGCGCTCAGTACCAGTTCGGATCGGTCTTGAGCTGGTCCTTGAGCAGGCGCTGCAGGCCCTCGTCCGGCTCACCCAGCCAACGGAAGCTGGCATGCCGGCTCGGCGACTTGTCCGCCGGCAGGCCGCTGGGCAGTTGCACCCAGAGGGCATAGGCTCGCTGCTTGTCCCAGCTGAAGGCGACATAGAGGCGCTGCTGGAAACACTGCTGCGGCTCGCAGAGCTGGCCGACCAGGTACTGGTCGCCGTCCTCCTCGAGCGCCTGCATCGGCTCGGCCTTGCCGCTGAGGTTCAGCACCCACTCCGGCAGACGCGCCTCGTCCTCGAGCGTCTCCTGCCAGGTCTCACGGTACTGCTCGTCACTGCCCAGCAGTTCGTTCAGGCGGAACTCGGCATCCGTATCTGCGGCCTGCGCCGCCAGGCTCAAGCCCAGCAACAGGGCACCCGCGACTCTGGCGAAGGCATTCATGGCCCTCATCCTCGTCCGCGACGCCCGAAGATCAGCGAGGCGACGAACATCACCAGGAAGACCACGAAAAGGATCTTGGCGATGCCGGTGGCGGTACCCGCGATGCCGCCGAAACCCAGTACGGCCGCGACTATGGCGATGATCAAAAAAGTAATGGCCCAACTCAACATGATGACTCTCCTTAACAGGAAGCTGCGCGCCGAATCTATCGGCGCCACAGTCCCGCTGGCTCAGGGAATGCAAACCAGTGCATGAAAACACCCGGGACCGCCCTGTCCCACGGGGCTTTTATTGCATGGAGCGTTTCAGATTGCGCATGCGATCATGGCAGGCCCGGACCTTGGGCATCTCCACCGCCAGCAGGGCGCGTACATCCGGCTCGGCGTCGGTCATGGCGTCTTCGAAGGCATGCAGGATGCGGTCTTCGGTGTCTTCCAGCTGGGCCACATAGGTGGCGTTTTCATCACTGGAGAGGTTCGCCTTGGTGTCGGCATAGACCTGGCGCAGCTTGCCCATCAGGGTGCCACCCAGGGCCGGCTGCTCATGATTGGCCGCCACCTTGACCGCCAAGGCCTGGATCACCTGGGTCTTGGCCTGGGACATGTCGCGGAACAGGCTTTTGAGCTGGAGATCCTTGACCTCGTCATGGGCATGCTCGTAGAAGCGCTGGCCATCACGGGTGATTTCGATCAGTTCGTTCAGTTGGCTGGTTTGACTGCTCATGATGATTCTCTCTGAATAAGTGTTGTGGCTGGATAAGGGCCGCGGCACCGGGAAGCGGCGCAACGGTCAGATGGCTCGATCGGCTCGGGCCGAACCTGGGTTCGGCCACAGGCGCTATGGGTTCACTCGGTTCAGCTGGCGACTTTCAGGGCATCGGCATTGACGCTGCGCACGCCGCGGATGTTGTTGGCCATCTCGATGGCCAGGTCCTTCTCGGCTGGGGTGTTGACCATGCCGCTGAGGGTCACCAGGCCACCCTTGGTGTCCACCGAGATGTCCAGACCATCGAGGTTACGGCTGTACAGATAGCTGGATTTAACCTTGCTGGTAATCCAGGCATCGGTGATGGCGGCACCGGCCTTATCGGCGCTGCCCTGGACCTTGGCGGCGGTGCTCGGCGTGCCGCTGACCTTGAGGTCATTGACCACCTTGCGCACGCCATCGGTGTTGTCTGCCAGCCGACCGGCCAGTTCCTTGGCTTCCGCGGACTGGGCTTCACCGCTGAGGCTGACCACGCCATTCTGGGTATCCACATCGATATCCAGGCCTTCGGTGCTGCGGTTCCACAGCAGCTTGGATTTCACCGTGGCGGTCAGGGTGGCGTCATCGAAGCGCTGGGACAGACTCGGCTCGCTGCTGACCTTGGGTTGGTATTGGGCGTCGACCAACAATTTATTGTCGACCTTGCGGATGCCTTCGATGCCCAGGGCCACCTGCTCGGCCAACTCGCGGTCCACCTCGCTTTCCACTGTGCCGGTCAGAATGGCGGTACCCTGCTCGACATCGACGTCGATGGTGAAGGGATTCAGGTGGCGATTGAGGGCATAGGCCGTCCAGAGTGAACCTTCCTGGCGCGCTTCCTTGAGCTGGGCGGAGACATCGCCATCGGCCGCCTGAGCCAGCAGGGACGTCAGCCCGAGCAGGGTGGCGGCCGCAGTGGCCAAGGCCAGTTTCTTCAATTGATGCATGGAAGTTTCTCCTTAGTGCTGTACGTCAGCGGCCGTTTGGCCGTCCCTGGTGCAGCTATCGCAAGCCCTGTGCCAGCTTTTTCGATTGAATAAAAATCAATTAAAACAATGAGTTGCCATAAATTAAGAAATTGGCGGCCATGCAGCTTGCAGGATGGCCAGGAATCGACCGTGCAACTTGCACGAACTTTCCCGGACTAATACTCAGGCCTCAGACAATCGATCGAGAACGCACATGGAACAACCCAGTCCGAAAAATGGCCGCATCCTGCTGGTCGACGACGAGTCGGCGATCCTGCGCACCTTTCGCTACTGCCTGGAAGACGAGGGCTATAGCGTGGCCACCGCCACCAGCGCGGCTCAGGCGGACGCGCTGATGCAGCGCCAGGTGTTCGACCTGTGCCTGCTGGATCTGCGCCTGGGCGAGGACAACGGCCTGGATGTGCTCGCGCAGATGCGCCTGCAAGCCCCCTGGATGCGGGTGGTGATAGTCACCGCCCACTCGGCCATCGACACCGCGGTGGACGCCATGCAGGCCGGGGCCGCCGACTACCTGGTCAAGCCTTGCAGCCCCGACCAGTTGCGCATGGCCGCCGCCAAGCAGCTGGAAATCCGCCAGCTGTCCGCCCGCCTGGAAATGCTCGAAGGCCAGGTGCGCAAACCCGGTGGCGACCTCGATTCCCACAGCCCGGCCATGATGGCCGTGCTGGAAACCGCGCGGCAGGTCGCCGGCACCGATGCCAATATCCTTATCCTCGGCGAGTCGGGCACCGGCAAGGGCGAGCTGGCACGGGCCATCCATGGCTGGAGTCGGCGGGCGAAAAAAGGCTCGGTGACCATCAACTGCCCCTCGCTGACCACCGAGCTGATGGAAAGCGAACTGTTCGGCCATAGTCGCGGCGCCTTCACCGGCGCCAGCGAAAGCACCCTGGGGCGGGTCAGCCAGGCCGATGGCGGCACCCTGTTCCTCGATGAGATCGGCGACTTTCCCTTGAGCCTGCAACCGAAACTGCTGCGTTTCATTCAGGACAAGGAGTACGAGCGGGTCGGCGATCCGGTCACCCGCCGGGCCGATGTGCGCATCCTCGCGGCGACCAACCGAAACCTGGACGAGATGGTCCGCGAGGGGCATTTCCGCGAGGACCTGCTGTATCGCCTGAATGTCATCACCCTCAAGCTGCCACCGCTGCGCGAACGCCCGGACGACGTGATGGTGCTGGCCGAGCGCTTTCTGGCGCGTTTCGTCAAGGATTACGCCCGACCGGCCCGCAGCTTCAGCCAGGACGCCCGCGACGCGCTGCTCGATTACCGCTGGCCCGGCAATATCCGCGAGTTGCGCAACGTGATCGAGCGCGCCAGCATCATCTGCCCCCAGGAGCAGGTTGATGTCAGCCACCTGGGGCTGGGCGCGCAACCGGCCAGCAACGCGCCGCGGATCGGCGCCGACCTCAGCCTCGAAACCCTGGAAAAGGCCCATATAGGCGCGGTACTGGCCACCAGCGAGACCCTCGACCAGGCCGCCCGCACGCTCGGCATCGACGCTTCCACGCTGTACCGCAAACGCAAACAGTACAACCTATGAAATTCGCCATGGCGTTGCGCACCCGACTGTTCCTGAGTTTTTCGGCCCTGATCACCGTGGCCCTGCTCGGCCTGCTGCTCGGGGTGCTCAGCGTCAGGCACATGGCGCAGACCCAGGAAAACCTGATCCAGCACAACTTTTCCACCCTCGAGCTCAGCCAGAACCTGCGCCAGAGCCTGGGCGACCAGTTGGTCAACCTGCTCGGCGAACAGCCCGATCTGCCGGCACTGCGGGCCTCCCAGGCGCAATTCCAGGCCCTGCTGGCCCAAGGCCTGAGCAGCGGCAGTACCCAGAGCCGCCAAGGCTTCCAAGGCATCGACCGGGCCTACCAGGGCTTTCTCGAAGTAATCGCGCAACCGGCCGGCGTGCGCTGGACCCTGCGCGGCGACGACGACTTCAGCCAGGCCTTCAATGCCGTGCGTCAGCACATGCTCGAGGTGCAACAGCAGGCCATCGACAGGGTCCGCCGGGCCGAGCGCCGGGCCCGCGAGCAGGCCACCTGGATCGCCGGCTTGCTCGGCCTGCTCGGGGTCGCCGTGCTGGGGATAGGCGTGCTCACCGCCCAGAGCATCGCCCGGCGCTTCGGGGCACCGATCGAGGTGCTGGCCAAGGCGGCCGACAAGATCGGCCAGGGCAACTTCGAAGTCACCCTGCCGGTCTCGCCGGTCGCGGAAATGGCCTTGCTCAGCCGGCGTTTCGGCCTGATGGCCGAAGCCTTGCGCCATCACAAGGCGACCAATGTCGAGGAGCTGCTGGCCAGCCAGAGGCGCCTGCAGGCGGTGCTCGACAGCATCGACGACGGCCTGGTGATCATCGACGCCCAGGGCCGGATCGAGCACGCCAATCCGGTCGCCACCCGCCAGCTGTTCTGGGAGCACGACCCCCACGGCCGCAGCCTCGGCGAAGTGCTGGCGCGTCCGGAACTGGACGAGGCCACCCAGCGCGTGCTCCAGGGCGAACTGCTGGAGCAGGTCCCGGCGGACCTGCCGGTGGAGACCTCGGGGGAAAAGCGCCTGCTGGCCTGGACCCTGACCCCGGTCTGCCATATCGACGGCCGCAGCGTCGGCGCGGTGATGGTGCTGCGCGACGTCACCGAACAGCGGGCGTTCGAACGGGTGCGCAGCGAGTTCGTGCTACGCGCCTCCCACGAGTTGCGCACCCCGGTCACCGGCATGCACATGGCGTTCAGCCTGCTGCAGGAAAGGCTGCGGTTTCAGGAAGGTTCGCGTGAAGCCGACCTGATCCAGACCGTGGACGAGGAAATGCTGCGCCTGGTGCGCCTGATCGCTGACCTGCTGAATTTCTCCCGCTACCAGAACGGCCTGCAGAAACTCGAACTGGCGCCCTGCGACCTCGACGACCTGATCACCCAGACCCAGCAACGCTTCATTTCCCAGGCCGTCGAGCGTGGCATCACCCTGGCGGCCGAGGTCCAGGAGCCGCTGCCCCAGGTGAACCTGGATCGCCTGCAGATCGAACGGGTGCTGGACAATCTGCTGGCCAACGCCCTGCGCCACAGCAGCCCGGGCGGGGAAATCTACCTGCAGGCGCGCCGCCATGGCGAGCGGGTGATCATCAGCGTGCAGGACAATGGCGAGGGCATCGACTTCAGCCAGCAGGCACGGATCTTCGAGCCCTTCGTGCAGATCGGCCGGAAAAAGGGCGGGGCCGGCCTGGGCCTGGCCCTGTGCAAGGAGATCGTCCAGCTGCATGGCGGGCGCATCAGCGTCTATTCCCGCCCCGGCCAGGGTTCGCAGTTCTATATGGCCCTGCCGCTCTAACAGCCTGCCAAGCGACCCATGATCGGCACCCCAGGGCAATTACGGGGCGGTTCGGCCCAGGCCTACACGCGGGAACGGAAAGAAGCCTGGGCGTTGATCTTCTCCCCTCCCCGGCAAGCGTGTCACCATATTGCAGATATCCCTGCCAGCACGGCAGACGCGACGTGGCCGGCGCTGCCGGCGCCGTCATTCGAACAGGTTGCCCGATGCCCCTCATTTCCCCTGCCGTCGCTCTGGATGCCTTCGCCCTCACGGTGACCGGCAGCGTCCGTCGTCACAACGAAGACAGCCTGCTGTGCTGCCCGGCTCTGGGGCTCTGGGCGGTCGCCGACGGCATGGGCGGGCACCAGCGCGGCGACGTGGCCAGCGCCCTGGCGATTCGGACCCTGGAAGAGCAGGTGCGCCAGGGGGGCGACCTGGTCGAGGCGGTGCATGCCGCGCACCGGGCCATACTCGCCGCCGCCCGCCAGGACAGCGCCAGCCAGGGCATGGGCACGACCCTGGTCGCGGTCAAGTTCAGCGGCGCCCGCTACCAGGTCGCCTGGATCGGCGACAGCCGCGCCTACCTGCTGAGCGCGGAGGGCATCCAGCCCCTGACCAAGGACCACAGTTGGGTGCAGGCGATGATCGATGCCGGCGAGCTGGATGAAGAGCAGGCGCGCAGCCACCCGAAGAGGAACATCATCAACCAGTGCCTGGGGCAGGACGCCGGGCTGCTGGATGTGGGCCTGGTCCAGGGTCGCCTGGAACCCGGGGAACGCCTGCTGCTGTGCAGCGACGGCCTGACCCGGGAGTTGACCGACCTCGACATCGCCCAGCTGGGCGCCCAGGCCCTGAGCCTGGAGCAGCTGGTGTACGCGCTGATCGACGCGGCCAATGCCATGGGCGGGCATGACAATATCTCCTGTGCCCTGGTGGTCCGAGGCGGCCCCCTGGGCCTGGTCGCTCGGGCACGCCTGCTGCTGTGCAAGGTCTTCAAACTCCGCCCCTCGCCACCCCCGACGACTGCCCGCCATGACTGACGCCCTGATTCAGATACCCGGCTACACGATACATGGCCGCCTCGGTCAAGGCGGCATGGCCGAGGTCTACCTGGCGACCCAGGACTCGCTGCAGCGCAAGGTGGCGATCAAGGTGCTGCTGAGCGCCGACGACGCCAGCTTCAATCAGCGCTTTATCAATGAGGGCAAATTAATAGCGTCCCTCAATCATCCAGCCATTATCACCATCCATGACATCGACCGGCTCGATGACAGCCGGTATTACATCGCCATGGAGTTCGTCGCCGGTGGAGACCTGAGCCAGTACAAGGGGCAGTGCCTCGCCCCCGAGCGCGCCCTGGCCATTACCCGGCAAATCGCCGAGGGCCTGAGCGTGGTCCACGAGCAAGGCCTGGTGCACCGGGACATCAAACCGGCGAATATCCTGTTCCGCCTGGATGGCAGCGTGATCATCACCGATTTCGGCATCGCCAAGGACCTGGGCCTCGACACCGAGCTGACCTACTTCGGCATCGCCGTCGGCAGCCCGGCCTACAGCAGCCCCGAGCAGGCGCAGTGCGAGCCCCTGGACCAACGCAGCGACATCTACAGCCTGGGCGTGATCCTGCTGGAAATGCTCAGCGGCCTG
>DATDTH010000264.1:0-3334 GCA_035290985.1 Pseudomonas sp.
CCCGCTGGCATGCTGGGCATTGCGGTAGGGAATCAGGTACTGAATTTTCTTCCGGGTATCTTCCGCGAAACGAATCTCCAGCATCAGGCAATCGGTTTTACCGGAGTCCAGGGTCACCATGGCGTCCTTGATAAAGACCACCCCCAAGTCGTCTTCCTTTAATTCATTCAGGCACTGCTCGCCCATTGCCATGGCCTCGGCCGAGCTGCCCATCGTCAGACGGGTCATTTGCTGCCGCCCACCGACTTTCAGGGTGCCAACAATGGGAATCAATATCTCGCCGGAGCGGACAGACTGGACCGCGTGCGCCGCGCAATAACCGGCCATCTTCATCACCGCTTCCATACGTTTGCCCCTTCTGGAATGACTTCACTGACACCTGGCGCCGAAAATTAAGCGGCACCACGGTACAAGCTTGAGTTGCACCTCGACAGTTCGCACTGCCTTATGGCCACTATTTTCCATCAGTGTGGAGGCTTGAGCCATCCCAATTCCGTCAGGTGCCCGCCACTGCTTCACTGGACAGAATGTCAAGCCACAACGAGTTCGCTAGCATCGTCGCACGCGTCCGACATGAGAGAAATTCATACAAAACCACGCCTGCTGCAAAAGCGTGCAGCTTTGTTATCATCTGCCCCCTCCTTGTATTCGCTTTTTCGGGTAGCCCATCGCCATGTCCCAGCCCCTGACCGACCGTAGTGCCCGCCTTCATGCCCTGCAGCAGGCGCTCCAGGAACGCATCCTGATACTGGACGGCGGCATGGGCACCATGATCCAGAGCTACAAGCTCGAGGAGCAGGACTACCGCGGCAGCCGTTTCGCCGACTGGCCGAGCGACGTGAAAGGCAATAACGACCTGCTGATCCTCAGCCGCCCGGACGTGATCGGTGCCATCGAGAAAGCCTATCTGGATGCCGGCGCCGACATCCTGGAAACCAACACCTTCAACGCCACCCAGGTGTCCCAGGCCGACTACGGCATGGAAGCGCTGGTCTACGAGTTGAACCTGGAAGGCGCGCGCCTGGCTCGCCGGGTCGCCGATGCCAAGACCCTGGAAACCCCGGAAAAGCCGCGCTTCGTCGCCGGGGTGCTGGGCCCGACCAGCCGCACCTGCTCACTGTCGCCGGACGTGAACAACCCGGGTTACCGCAACGTCACCTTCGACGAATTGGTGGTGAACTACAGCGAAGCTACCCGGGCCCTGATCGAGGGCGGCTCCGACCTGATCCTGATCGAGACCATCTTCGATACCCTCAACGCCAAGGCGGCGATCTTCGCCGTGCAAGGGGTGTATGAAGAACTGGGGGTCGAGCTGCCGATCATGATCTCCGGCACCATCACCGATGCCTCGGGTCGCACCCTCTCCGGCCAGACCACCGAGGCGTTCTGGAACTCGGTCAGCCACGCCAAGCCGATCTCGGTGGGCCTGAACTGCGCCCTGGGCGCCAAGGAACTGCGGCCCTACCTGGAGGAGTTGTCGGACAAGGCCAACACCCGGGTCTCGGCCCACCCCAACGCCGGCTTGCCCAACGCCTTCGGCGAGTACGACGAGAGCCCGGCGGAAATGGCCGTGGTGGTCGAGGAGTTCGCCGCCTCGGGCTTCCTCAACATAGTCGGCGGCTGCTGCGGCACCACCCCGGCGCATATCCAGGCGATCGCCCAGGCCGTGGCCAAGTACCCGCCGCGGGCCATCCCGGACATCCCCAAGGCCTGCCGCCTGTCCGGCCTGGAACCCTTCACCATCGACCGCAACTCGCTGTTCATCAACGTCGGCGAGCGCACCAATATCACCGGCTCGGCCAAGTTCGCCCGGCTGATCCGCGAGGACAACTACACCGAAGCCCTGGAAGTCGCCCTGCAGCAGGTGGAAGCCGGCGCCCAGGTGATCGACATCAACATGGACGAGGGCATGCTGGACTCGAAGAAGGCGATGGTCACCTTCTTGAACCTGATCGCCGGCGAGCCGGACATCTCCCGCGTGCCGATCATGATCGACTCCTCGAAATGGGAAGTGATAGAAGCCGGGCTCAAGTGCATCCAGGGCAAGGGCATCGTCAACTCCATCTCCATGAAGGAAGGCGTCGAGCAGTTCAAGCAGCATGCCCGGCTGTGCAAGCGCTACGGCGCCGCGGTGGTCGTGATGGCCTTCGACGAAGCCGGCCAGGCCGACACCGCCGCGCGCAAGCGCGAGATCTGCCAGCGCAGCTACGACATCCTGGTCGACGAAGTGGGCTTCCCGCCGGAAGACATCATCTTCGACCCGAACATCTTCGCCATCGCCACCGGCATCGAGGAACACAACAACTACGCGGTGGACTTCATCGAGGCCTGCGCCTATATCCGCGACCACCTGCCCCACGCCCTGACCTCGGGCGGGGTGTCCAACGTGTCCTTCTCCTTCCGCGGCAACAACCCGGTGCGCGAAGCCATCCACTCGGTGTTCCTCTACTACGCGATCAAGAACGGCCTGACCATGGGCATAGTCAACGCCGGCCAGCTGGAGATCTACGACCAGATCCCCCAGCAGCTGCGCGACGCGGTCGAGGACGTGGTGCTCAACCGTAACGAGGGCGCCACCGAGGCGCTGCTGGCCATCGCCGACGACTACAAGGGCGACGGCAGTGTCAAGGAAGCCGAGACCGAGGAGTGGCGCACCTGGAGCGTGGTCGAGCGACTCAAGCATGCCTTGGTCAAGGGCATCACCGCCTTTATCGTCGAGGACACCGAGGAATGCCGCCAGCAGTGCGCGCGCCCCATCGAGGTGATCGAGGGTCCGCTGATGAGCGGGATGAACGTGGTCGGCGACCTGTTCGGCGAAGGCAAGATGTTCCTGCCCCAGGTGGTCAAGTCCGCCCGGGTGATGAAGCAGGCGGTGGCCCACCTGATCCCCTTTATCGAGCTGGAAAAGGGCGACAAACCCGAAGCCAAGGGCAAGATCCTGATGGCCACGGTCAAGGGCGACGTGCACGACATCGGCAAGAACATAGTCGGCGTGGTGCTGGGCTGTAACGGCTACGACATCGTCGACCTGGGCGTGATGGTGCCGGCGGAGAAGATCCTGCAGACCGCCATCGCCGAAAAGTGCGACATCATCGGCCTGTCCGGGCTGATCACTCCGTCCCTGGACGAGATGGTGCATGTCGCCCGCGAGATGCAGCGCCAGGGCTTCAGCCTGCCGCTGATGATCGGCGGCGCCACCACCTCCAAAGCCCACACCGCGGTGAAGATCGAGCCCAAGTATCAAAATGACGCGGTGATCTACGTCACCGACGCCTCGCGCGCCGTGGGCGTGGCCACCCAGTTGCTGTCCAAAGAACTGAAGCCGGCCTTTGTC
>DATDTH010000265.1:0-6403 GCA_035290985.1 Pseudomonas sp.
GGCCCAGGTAATAGGTGGGGCGGCGCTGGGCGATCATCAGCGAGAGCACCTGGCGCAGGGCCAGGCCTCGCTCGGCGGCACTGGCCTGGGGCGAGCGCGACGGATCGAGCAAAAGGTTGACCTGCGTGAAATCGGCGCCGAACCAGACCCGCAGGCCCTCGGCCAGGCCATGCACTTCGCCATGGCCGGGCACGGCGGACAGCGGCACGCTGTTGAGGTAGTCGCGCACGATGCGCTGGCGCGTGTCCAGCGTCTCCGGGCCGGCCTGGTAGGCGCGCACGCTGGCCGAGAGCATCTGCCGCAGCTTGTCGGCGGCGGATAGGGTCAGGCCGTCGGGGGCGTGGCGGTATTTCTCCAGTTGGGTGGCCAGGGTGCTGCCACCGGCGGACTGCTCCCGGCGGCCAACGGCCTTGCCCAATTGCGACAGCGCGGCCTTGGCGAAGCGTGGCCAGTCCACCGCCGGGTTGGCCTGGGGCTCTCCGGGCTCGAGCAGGTTGCGGTTCTCGATGAACAGCAGGCTGTCGACCACCAGCGGCGGGATGTCGTCGAAGCGGGTATAGAGGTGCTGCGGATAATGGAATTGGTACAGCGGCGTCCCGCGGCAATCGCTGATCAGCAGCCCGCTCTGGATCTTCTCCGGGTAGGGCACGAAGAACCCCTTGCGGCTGTAGGCCCGCAGCGCCGGGGAAAAGCGCACCTGTTGCTGGATCACATAATCGCGGGCCTGCAGGCGCTCGAGCATCTGCGGCAGGTAGGCGTAGCCGAGGCGTTTGTCGAAGGGCCCCGCTTCGGGGAAGAACAGCGCATCGCTCGGGCCCGGTTGCAGCCGGTAGACCAGGGACTCGGCATAGCGACTCAGGGCCCAGGCCTGCAGCTGTGAGGTGCGCGTCTCATGGGACAGGGCGAAGGCCAGCGTGACCAGCAGAAGCACCAGCAGCAGCCAGGTCCGGCGCCTCGTCCGGCGTGGAAGCGGCGGCAAGGCCAGGTCGGGGAGGCGTTCGGGGAGCGGGGTGGGCTGCTCGAGATCCGATTGCCAGACTATGCCCATAGGGTGCCTATGGGGCCCAGGGTGCCTCTATCAATGCCCATAATTGTTGTTCTCGGCTGCAGGCGTTACTCACCTGAAGCTTAGTCGCTGGCCGGCGCCGATATTTCCCTCGAATTGCAAAAATACCCTGGGTCGGGATCTTCTGGCGTCCGTTCGCAACTCGGCCTGCCTGCGCGAAACTCCACTAGGCTGAATCTTCCCGAGCCCTGGAACCCAACAAGGAGGCGGTCATGTCCACTCTCGCCCGTTCCGCTCATGCGAGCCTGATCCCCTGTCTGCGTTACCGGGACGCGCCCGCGGCCATCGACTGGTTGTGTCGTCACTTCGGCTTTATCCGGCATCTGGTGGTTTCGGATGAACAGGGTGGCATCGCCCATGCTCAGCTCGTGCGGGGCACGGCCATGCTGATGCTCGGCTCCGCGCGTCCCGGTTCGCCAGACGAATCCGAGTACGGCCGCTTGATGCGTCAGCCCGCTCAAGCGGGTGGCTGCACCCAGAGCCTCTACCTGGTAGTCACCGATGCCGATGAACTCTACGCCCGGGCCCGGGCCGCGGATGCCCGGATCGTCATCGAGCTCAAGGACGAGGACTATGGCGGCCGGGGTTTCAGCTGCCTCGACCCGGAGGGCCATCTATGGAGTTTCGGCACCTACGATCCCTGGGGCGAGGCGGGTTGAGCGCGTCGGCGCGCCTCCGGCCTCAGCTCAGCACGTAATCTTGCGGCTCGAGCCGCTCCGGCAGCGGCTCGCCGAGGCTGTCCAGCAGGTCGATCTCGATGCTGCGCACCATGGCCGCGAGCGGCAGGTTGTTGTCCGAGGGCGCGAATGGCTCCTCCAGCTCCTCACCCAGGGCATCCAGGCCGAAGAAGGTGTAGGCGATGATCATCACCAGGATGGGGGTGAGCATTTCCAGGGTGCTGACCAGGCCGAAGGGCAGCAGCAGGCAGAACAGCCAGGCGGTGCGGTGCAGCAGCAGCGAATAGGCGAAGGGCGTCGGCGTGTGCTTGATCCGCTCGCACACCGCCTGGGTGGCGCACAGGGCGTCCAGGCGTTGGGCCAGGCCGCGGTAGAGCACATCGCTCAGACGCCCGTCGCGCAGGCAGGCCGCCAGGTCCTGGTTGATCCACTCGAGCAGCGTGCCCGACACGTTGCGTCGGCTGCGCAGCAGGGCCAGTTCCTCGGGCTCGACCCAGGCGCGGACTGCTTCGACGGCGTCCTGGTCGCGCAGGCGCGCGGACAGGGCATGGGCGAAGGCGATGCAGCGCGTGAGCGTGCGCCGGCACTGGGTCGGCTCGAGCAGCGCCCGGCTTTCCCGCGCCAGGCTGCGGGCCTGGATCACCAGTTCGCCCCATTGCTTTCGCGCCTCCAGCCAGCGCTCGTAGCAGGCGTTGTTGCGAAAGCCGAGGAACACCGAGAGCGCCAGGCCGAGCAGGGAGAAGGGCGCGGCGCTGAGGTGGCTGAGCCACGGCAGCCTGCCGGCCTCGTAAAACCCGACCACGGCGCAGGCCAGCAGGGTGATGAAGCCCAGCTTGGCGGCGATTTGCGGGAGGACTGAACCGCGACGGACGAAAAACAGCTGCAGCGCACTGGGGCGCGGACGGACGATCATTCGGTGAGGCATCCAGGACGCAAGGAGGGCAAGCCGGGCAAGCCGGCGAAAGTATGCGCCGCCCCTTCACGCCGCGCTAGGCGGGATTGGCCTCGAAACTGTCGGCCCGCGCCATCGCCCACATCTGTTGGTAGAACTCGCTGGAGATCGCCTCGCCGAGCAGTTCGCCCGGCTCGAGAAAGACGTGCAGCTGGGAGTAGAGCTTGATCTCGCTGGCGGACAGGCGTCGCACCAGGTGCTTGGCCTGCACCTGTGAGGGGTGGCTGAGGCCGGCGGCGGCGAGCATCTCGGCCAGCGCCTTGAGGGTGCTGCGGTGGAAGTTATGCACCCGCTCGGCCTTGTCCGGCACCACCAGGGCGCGCTGGCGCAGTGGCTCCTGAGTGGCGACGCCGGTGGGGCATTTGTTGGTGTGGCACGAGCGGCTCTGGATGCAGCCGATGGCGAACATGAAGCCGCGCGCCGAGTTGGCCCAGTCGGCGCCCAGGGCCAGCACGCTGGCGATGTCGAAGGCGCTGACGATCTTGCCGCTGGCCCCCAGCTTGATCCGTTCGCGCAGGTTCAAGCCGACCAGGGTGTTGTGCACGAACAGCAGGCCTTCGCGCAGCGGCACGCCGATATGGTCGGTGAATTCCAGGGGCGCCGCGCCGGTGCCGCCTTCCTTGCCGTCGATGACGATGAAGTCCGGGAGTATGCCGGTCTCCAGCATGGCCTTGGCGATGGCCATGAACTCCCAGGGATGACCGAGGCAGAACTTGAAGCCGATCGGCTTGCCCGCGGACAGTTCGCGCAGTTGGGCGATGAAGTGCAGCATCTCGATGGGCGTCGAGAAGGTGCTGTGTCGGGCCGGCGAGACGCAGTCCTGGCCCATGGGCACGCCGCGGGTCAGGGCGATTTCCTCGGTGATCTTGTGCATGGGCAGGATGCCGCCGTGTCCGGGTTTGGCGCCCTGGCTCAGCTTGATTTCGATCATCTTCACCTGCGGGTCGCGCGCCTGGCTGGCGAAGCGTTGTGGATCGAAGCGGCCCTGCTCGTCGCGGCAGCCGAAGTAGCCGCTGCCCAGTTCCCAGACCAGGTCGCCGCCATGTTCGCGGTGGTAGGTGCTGATGCTGCCTTCGCCTGTGTCATGAAAGAAACCGCCGAGCTGGGCGCCGCGGTTGAGCGCGCGGATGGCATTGGCGCTGAGCGAGCCGAAGCTCATCGCCGAGATATTGAACACCGACGCCGAATAGGGCTGGCGGCACTGCGGGCCGCCGACCGTGACGCGGAAGGTGCCGGGGTCGCAGTGGTCGGCCGGCAGCATGGAGTGGCTGATGAATTCGAAGCCGGTCTGGTACACATCGCTCAGGGTACCGAACGGCTTGTCCGCGTTCTGGTTTTTCGCCCGTGCATAGACCAGCGAGCGCTGCGAGCGGGAAAAGGGCAACTGGTCGCCATCGGCCTCCAGCAGGTACTGGCGAATCTCAGGGCGGATGGTTTCCACCAGGTAGCGGATATTGCCGAGTATCGGGTAGTTGCGCCGCACCGCCTGGCGCGTCTGCAGCAGATCGTTCAGGCCGACCAGGCTCAGCGCGGCGCTGAGCAGGCTGAACGGCCACAACCAGCCATGGGCGCCGAGGAAGGGCAGGCTGAGCAAGGTGAATAGCACGCAGAAGGCGAAGAAGGCATAGCGATTGAGCAGCGACAGACTCATGCAGGGTTCCTTGGCGGGGTGGGGCCGGCGCCCAGGGTAACGCGGCCCGATCGCCGGGCCAACGGTCGCCTGCTGTGAACCAGGGCCCGGTCGCGGTTTAGCCCTGAAGGTTATCAGTGGCTGGGATGGTCGCCCCAAAGTTGCGCGTAACGGCCGCTGGCCTTGAGTCGGCGCAGGCCCTGATCGAACAGCGTCCGGTAGCGTCGATTGTCGGCCCCCTGCTTGGAGAAGATCAGGTAGTAGTCCCATTGCTGATAGCTGGCGGTGTGAGCGATCTGCGCCCGTTCGGCGGCACTGAAGCGCTGTTGCAGCAGGTAGGTGCCGGAACTCTTGGCCAGGTCCAGCGCGGCGAAGCGTTTGGCCAGCAGTTTGCGCAGGTTCAGCAGTTCATCGCCGCCGACCTCGTAGCGCACCCAGCCGCGTTGTTGCGCCTGCTCCAGCACCGGCGCCTTGGCCGAGCCGAGCGGCAGGCCGATGGTCAGGCCCCGCAAGGCTTCGGCACCCGCCAGGCTGCCATCCCAGGCCAGCGGGGTATCCCGGTGGTAGAACAGCACCAATTCGTCGCTGAATACCCGCTCGGAAAACACACACTCCGCCTCGCGTTCGGGCGTGCGTCCCCAGAGCGCCGAGGCATCGGATGCGCCGCTCTGCACCTGCTGGTAGGCGCGCTTCCAGGGGAAGAACTGGTACTCGACTGTGATCCCCTCGGCGGCGAAGATTTCCGTGATCAGCTGCGGAACCACTCCGTAGTGCGGCAATGCGGCGCTGATCAAGGGCGGCCACTCGCCGATGGCGATGCTGATCCGGTCTTTGCCAGGGGCGGCGCACAGCGTGCAACTGAGCAGGAGCAACAACAGGGGCAAGACCCTAGGGCGACGCATGAAATTCTCCTGAGGGAAACCCTAAAGCCAGTGGTTTTTTCAGCTAAGCACAGCGTGGGCCCGGACACCGGCGCGCGCCGGAATTTGGCGTGCCTGGATGGGCTGTGGCATCTTCGTACGTCCTCCCTTATCGCCTGCAAAGGAAGCCGTTGCCATGGCTGGTCGTCTGCGTTTTTCCCTGCTGTGCTGCGGCTGGCTGCTCTGCATGCCCCTGCTGGCTGGCGAGTTCGAGGCCGTGCTGACGGTCAGCACCGAACGGCTGCGCCTGGCCGAGGCGGTGGCAGCGAGCAAATATACTCGCGGCGTGGCGGTGGAGGATCGGGTGCGCGAGGCGGCGGTGGTCGAGGCCGCCGTGCAGCAGGGCGTGCCCCTGGGGCTGGACGCGGCCTACCTGCGGCGCAATTTCGCCCAGCAGATCGAGGCCAACAAGTGGATCCAGTACGCCCTGCTGGCCGAGTGGCGCGCGGCAGGTACCGGGCCCAAGGGGCCCGTGGCGGACCTGCAGCGCGAGGTGCGCCCGCAACTGGACCGCTTGCAGCTCAGGCTGCTGGACGGCCTGGCCGCCCTGCAGCCGTTGCGCGGGCAGGCCGATTGCCCGGCGCGGCTGCAGACTGAACTCTTTGCCTTCGCCGCCCGGCAGTCCCTCGACCGCCTGCAGCGCACCGCCTTGCTGCGGGCCCTGGGCGAGGTGTGCGGCCCGTGATCAACCCCGCGCCGCGCTCACCCCTTCCAGGTTGGCGAAGGAGGTGTCCTTGGCCGTCAGCAGGAAGTCGCGCATAAAGGGCGCATCCAGCATGTCGGTGCGGATGCCAGCATAGAGGGTGGCGAACAGGCCCTTGTCGCCCAGGCGCTTGGCGGTGACGTAGCCGCGCGAGCTGTATTCGTGCAGGGCCCAGTTGGGCAGGCCGCAAACGCCACGGCCGCTGGCCACCAGCTGCATCATCATCACCGTCAGCTCCGAGGTGCGCACCTGGGCCGGTTCGACATCGGCCGGTTCGAGGAAGCGGGTGAAGATGTCCAGGCGGTCGCGTTCCACCGGGTAGGTGATCAGCGTCTCGCTGGCCAGGTCCTCGGGGACTATATAGGCCTTGCCGGCCAGAGCGTGCTGGTTGGCCACCGCCAGCATGGCCTCGTAGGTGAACAGCGGCACATAGGTGATCCCGGCAAGCTCCAGCG
>DATDTH010000266.1:0-8174 GCA_035290985.1 Pseudomonas sp.
CCGCTGAAATGCTCGCATATTTATTCAGTACGCCCTTGACCACTTCGGCATCGTCGAACGACAAGAACACCCCCGGCAGCCGGTTCGCCGAGAAAAACTCGAAGAAGCGTTGCTGGTGTTCGACGCTGACGAAGAGGATGACCGGCTCGAACCGTGCCTGATGGGTATCCATCAACCATTCGGCCACCTGACCGGGATCGGTCAACTTCGATTTCGTCAGCCCCTTGCCGACCACCGCTTTGCCTTCGCCAATAAAGATGCCCGGCAAATCACCGGTTAAGAGATTGGCCGCCAGTTCATCTATCGAGACCAGGAGCCAGTCCCAGGCCGGAGCGCCCTGCTCGGCCATGTACCACTCGCGCCCGCCAAAACGCAGCTTGGCCTGCCGCAGATTCGCTTGAGCAATATCCGCACAGACACGGCTTGCCGAAAGCAGGTCATAGCCGTGCAGCAAGATGCCCGTGGACACCTGGGTTTGCCGCAGCCGCTCCATCAGCTGGCCTTGGGACAGGACCCAAGCCCCCTGGACCTTGCCGCTGCCCTCGAGGTCGATCAGTTGCGCCGACTCGCCCGCCGTCCAGCATGCAGCCGGCACGGGCGCGCCCATGGCAGCCGAACTGGCCATCAGCAATAGCGCGAGATAACCCGCCCAGCAATTTTTGCCTATCGAAGCCATTGCCCATCCCTTTGGCTGTTTGATCAATGCACTCATTCGCTTGAGCTTGCCGCGACAGGACATGCTCGGCACCTCAGAGCCCCCCGGCCGCCAGCGACTTCAATCGGTTCATTTTCTCCAGCAGGTCCGGACGCGCGACTGGCGCCAGGGGCCTGCTGACCGGTGACGCGGATACCATGGGCTTGGCCCGCTCCACCGTCGGCACACTCGACACCAAACCGGCGCTATCGGCCTCGACCAGACGTATGCTTTCCAAGACCCCATTGCGCCTAACCAATACGCGGCGTGGCTGGACCCGAACCAATTCCACCCCGGGCAAGACTTGGTCGCCGATAAAAAACAGTTGTTGCTCGCGGGCATCACCCGCAAGCACGGCAGCGGAACGCCCCTGGGGCGAGACGAAACTGGCGATCAATTTGAGCGAAAGCCCACTGTCCTTGACGCTTTCGATAGGCGCGACCAGCGCCGGCTGGGTGGGAGGGTCACCGAACAGCAAGACCACCGCGCTCGGGTCGAATGGTTTTTCCAGCGCCACCGCCCTGGACTCGATCTTCGGGGCGGCCGCACTTTCCAGCCCGGCTTGCCAATGCCAGAAGCCCAGTCCATAGAGCACGGGCAGCAGCCCCAGGCAGACGCCGCACAACCAAGGCAGCACTTTGCCCACGATAAGCCAGCCCTTCATCTCCCTACTCCATGGTCGACATGCACAACGGATCAGCCCCAGGCGTGCAACCCCACCTAGCCTTGTCGGCCACCTCGCCCTGGGGGGATAGCACGAAAGTGCAAAGCACGAAAAAGCGGCGGGAAAATACCATAGATTCATGGCCCGCACCCTCGCAGAAAACCTCAGGACGAGGATGGACAAAGGGAGACAGTGCCAAAGCCCCTGCTGGCGTTTCATAAAAACTGGAACGCCGCCCTCGCCGCGGGTTACTGTGCCAGCCCTGCTGCGTGCCGGCCCGTCGCGCGCGACCTGGCAGCCGCTTATTCCCGCCATCGATTCACTGGAGCCTCACCATGGCCATGACCAAAGACCAACTGATCGCCGATATCGCCGAAGCCATAGACGCGCCGAAAGCCACGGTGCGCGCCATGCTGGAACAGCTGAGCGAGATCGTCAGCGAGGCCCTGGAAAACCACGACGAAATCACCCTGCCGGGCATCGGCAAGTTGAAAGTCGGCGACCGTCCCGCCCGCACCGGCCGCAACCCGCAAACAGGCGCGGCGATCGAGATCGCGGCGAAGAAAGTAGTGAAGTATGTGCCGGCCAAGGCCCTGACCGACGCCATCAACTAATTACTAAGCGCAGGCAAACAGCCCGCGGGCCGGTGGGCCTCGAGTCGCACCGGCGCCCCTCGAACCCTTCGAGGTTCGGGAGCTAAACTCAGGCCATCGCTTCCCGTTTTCCAGGATCGTCCCTTGACCGACAGCGCCTCTGCCCGTGCCGCACGCAGGCTCCAGCAACTGGAACGCCGGCGTGACTTACTCGAACGGCTGATTTTCATCGCCGGTTCTCTGGAGACCCTGAAACAGGGTCTGGAAAATCTGGTCGAGTTGACCGGCGAGCCGCCCCCCCTTGCGCAGGCGAGCGGCACCTTCGAGGCCCTGGACCCCAAGTTGCTGGCCCTGGAAACCACCGAAGTCCAACTGCGACTGACCCAGCTCGACCGGGAACTGCAGACCCAGTTCAGCCTGGTCTGGGAACTGCTCGAACAGCTGGAAGACGCCAGCCTCGATCAACAGGTCCAGCTCGAACAGGCCAGCACCCTGATCGAGGGTTTTCATCGCTGCGCCAAAACCGCCCTGGCCCTGCGCTGGTTGCTGCGCCAGCGCGGCCAGGCGGTGGACGAGCTGCAACTGCCCTACGAGCGTGAAACCCTGCTGCGCCAACTCAAGGGCCTCGCCACCCAGGAACAGGCGGCCCGGCAGCAGGTGGTCGAGGAGATCGAAGCCATGGCCGGCGAGCTCGATCGCTTGTTGGAAAAACCCGAGCTGCAACCGGCCATGCAGGCCTTGCTTGGCCAACTGCGCGCCGGCCTCGCGGAGAACCTGTGCCACTTGCTCAACGGCGGCAGCATCGAACACTTGCCGTTGGCGGTGGAGTCGATCGAATTTCGCCCCGTCCAGGCATCGATCGATTTGCCGTTGCCGGAGGTCGCCGAACTGCCGCAGCCGCCGGACGCGGCAGCCGAAGCGCCCGCCACGGACGACGAAGCGGCGCCCACGGCGCAGAGCCTGGGAGGTGGTTTCTGGCAACGCTTCCGGCTCTGGATCAGCAGCCCCTGGAACGTCCACTGGAAGGACATCCCCAAGGACAAGAAGCCGTAACCGAACCCTGCGGGACCGCGCTCCACCGAACCTGTGCCGTTGCGGGGAGCGCTTTTGATCGGTGCGTCGCGCGCACCAGGAGGTCGGCATCACGGAGGTGCTTCGGCGGTGCGCTGAGCGCAGGGGTGCACCCCGCCCAACTACGCCGCCGAGGTGATTTTCGTAGGTCGGGTTACGTTTTCCTAACCCGACGACATCGTTGTCGGGTTACGCTTCGCTAACCCGACCTACGGTCTGTGCCGTTGCGGGGAGCGCTTTTGTAGGGTGTGCCGCGCGCACCAGTAGGTCCGCCCGACTACGCCGCCGCGGTGATTTCCGTAGGTCGGGTTACGTTTTGCAAACCCGACGGCATCGTTGTCGGGTTACGCTTCGCTAACCCGACCTACGAAAAGCGGTTCGGCGAAGCCCGTGGCCCATAGGAGCCGCGGGTTGCACCTAGGCGGCCCCACCCGCCCTACGGAAAGCGCTTCGGCGAAATCCGCTGCCCCGGATTGCGCCAAGGTTTATCCGGGGCGCCCGGTGTTCAGGCCACCGGGTGCAGGGCGCGGTCGAGCAGGTGGCACATGGCGGTTTTCAGTTTCATCGGGCGCACCGGCTTGTGCATCAGGGTGTGGCCGAGTTCGCGCATCTGCTGGCGCAGCTCGATGCTGTAGTTGGCGGTGATCATCAGCGCCGGCAAGGGCATGCCACGGCGGGCATTGATCGCCGCCACCGCGTCGACACCGTTCTGCCCGTTGTCCAGGTGGTAGTCGGCGATCAGCAGGTCGACCTCGGCATGGAAGTTGTCGACCTGGCGCCCCAGGTCCTCCTCGGACAGCGCGGTGATCACCTGGCAGCCCCAGCCTTCGAGCAGAGTGCGCATGCCGGCGCAGATCGCCGCATCGTTATCCAGCACCCAGATTCGCGCGCCGTGCAGGCGTTCGAGCAGCAGCACGCCGCCGTCCAGCGGCTCCGCGCGAGCCTTGGGCGCGCGCGTGGCCAGGGGCACCTCGATGGAGAACAGCGAGCCCTTGCCGAGGTTGGAGGCCACATGGATGCGGTGGCCGAGCATTTGCGCGATCTTGTCGACTATGGCCAGGCCCAGGCCCAGGCCACGGTCCTGGTCGGGCCGTTGCACATCGCCACGCTTGAACTCCTGGAAAATCTCGCCGAGCTTGTCCGCGGCTATGCCCAGGCCGGTGTCCCAGACCTCGATGGTCAGGCTCTGCCGGTGCCGCCGGCAACCGAGCAGGATGCGCCCCACCGGGGTGTAGCGGATCGCATTGCTCAGCAGGTTGCGCAGGATCCGCGCCAGCAACTGGATATCGCTGCTCACCAGCGCCGAGCAGGGAATGAAATCCAGGCTCAGGCCCTCGCTGGCCGCCACCTGGCGGTACTCCAGCGCCAGGTGATCGAGCAGCTCGCTGACCGCGAAGGCCCCGATGTCCGGCTTGATCACCCCGGCGTCCAGCTTGGAAATGTCGACCAGGGTGCCGAGCAGGGTTTCCACATCCTCCAGGGAGTTGCTGATATTGCGCACCAGGCTCCGCTGGCTGCAGGCCTCGCGCTCCAGCAGCGCGCTGGTGAACAGCCGCGCCGCATTCAGCGGCTGCAGCAGGTCGTGGCTGACCGCTGCGAGGAACTTGGTCTTCGACAGGTTGGCCTGCTCCGCCTCGCCCTTGGCCTCGCGCAGACGCAATTCGGCCTGACTGCGTTCGGCGATCTCGCGGTGCAACTGACCGTTCAGGCTGGTCAGTTCCGAGGTGCGCTCACGCACCCGCTGCTCGAGGTTCTGGTAGGCCTGGTGCAGGGCCTCGGCCGTGCGCCGGCGCTCGGTGATGTCGCGGATCAGCACGAAGATCCCCACCACCTCGCCGTTGGCCTGACGGTTCGGCACATAGGAGCGCAGCATGAAGCGCTCCTGGCCGCTCATATTGGTTTCCGCCACCTCGAAGGTCACGCTCTCCCCGGACAGGGCACGGTCGGCATAGGGGGCCAGGCCGCGACAATGCTCCTCGCTGTGGACCTCGCGCAGGTTCTGCCCGAGCATGCCGCCGCGCGGCCAGTGGTACCACTCCTCGTAGACCTTGTTGGTGAATTCGTAGACCAGGTCGGCATTCAGGTAGGCGATCAGCGCCGGCACATGGTCGGTGATCAGGCGGATCCAGCGCTCGCTCTCGCCTATCGCCTCGGCATGCCGGTAGCGCTCGGTGATGTCGGTGAAGGTGTTGACGAAGCCGCCGGCCGGCAGCGGGTGGGTGCGCACCTCGAGCATCCGCCCATCGAACAGCCGCTGCTCCAGCTGCTGGATGCGCTGGCCCTTGGCGTCGCGGCTGGCCGGGGTCAGCAACTCCAGCTCGCTGTCCTCCATCACCTCGACGAAGGGCCGGTGGGCCTCGATCGGCGCCAGGCCGCAGAGTTCCAGGAAACGGTGGTTCCACAGTTCCAGGGCGCCCTCGGCATTGACCATGGCCACGCCCTGGGACAGGTTGTCCACCGCCCGCTGCAGCAGGCGCGATTTCTGCGCCAGGGCCTGCTCGCGGCGCATGGTTTCGCTGATCTTCACCTCGGTGATATCGGTGTAGAGGATCACCAGCCCGCCCTCGCGGGTCGGCCGCTCGCTGACCTGGACCCAGCGGCCGTTATGCAGGCGGTACAGGGTGTGCTCGTCGCCGCTGCTGCGGTGTTCCTCGACTATCAGCCCGCTGCTTTCGGCCAGGCGCTTGATCTCCGCCAGGCGCGTGCCGCTGCCGATGCGCGCGCGGCTCTTGGCCCAGAAGGACTTGAAGCGGCTGTTGAACAGGACGATGCGCAGGTCCTTGTCGAACAGCACGAAGGCATCGGAGATGCTCTCGATCGCGTCGATCAGGTGCTGGTGGGCGGTCTCGGCGCGCAATCGCGCTTCGCTGAGCAACTGGTTGCTGCCCTTGAGTTCGGCCATCGCCTGGTTCAGCGCGTCGGTGCGCTCGCGCACCTGTTCGGCCAGCACCACCGAATGCTGGAAGGCCGCATAGGAGTCGTCCCGCCGCGAGGCGCTGGACTCGACCCGCTCGATCAGCGCGGCATTGATCCGCCGCAGCTTGTGGTTGTCAGTCTGCAGCGCCGCCAACTGCGCCTGCAGTTGCGCGACCAGGGTGAGCTGCGGCTCGTCCAATGGCGACTCCAGTGAAGGTCTGGTTGATATGCATGCCATTGAACTGCTCCCCGTAGGAGTTGAAGCCGATCACCCGCTGGCTTTGCAGGAAGGCCGAGGTGGCGGCCACGCCAGCGTTGCGATCGACCTCTAGGCGGCGCAGGAAGCAGTCGCAGCCGATGGTCAGCAAGGGCGGACCGAGACGCTTATGCAGGCGCTGGAACAGCCCCTCCAGGTTGGGGATCAGCGGTCCCGGGGCCATGGCCGTCAGCACGATGCCGTTCTCCACCGCGCAATAGAAACTCAGGCTCAGGTCCGGGTTGACCCGCTGGATCGCCCGCACGTAGTAGTGTTCGTTGATCCGTACCGCCAGTGGATGGGCGGCGAACAGCCCGGTATCCAGGGCCTCCAGCGGCACCCCGATCAACCGCGCGTACTCCATCGCCGCCGGCTCGGCATTCAGCTCGTAGACCCGGCGGCTGGCGCTGTCGGCCTGGGTCACCACCAGCTTCTCGCCGCGCGGCTGCAGGTGATGGGTGCTGAACACCTCGAAGTCGAGCCCGGTATTGAACAGCACCACCACCGCCGCGCCGGCATGGAAGGCGCCGCCGTAGTAGACGTGCGTGCGGTTCAAGTGGTTGTCGTCGCCGGCCGAGCCGCCGAAATGCGGGATGCTGCCGAACGCCGCGCTGAGCGCCGCCAGCACCACTTCCTCGCGGCTGGACAGGCCGTCGAGCAGGGTCAGGGCGAAGCAGTGGTCCTTGATCGGCGCCAGGGCGTTGTTGCGGCAGTTGCCCACCAGGCGCTCGACCAGTTGCTGGGCGTCGATCAGGCTGAAGCGCTCCATCTCGTCGATCAGGGCGCTGGCGATGGAAAAGCTGCGGTGATCGAAGCCCACGGCCGTGACGCAGTTGCGCCCGTAGCCCAGGGGGGTGATTTCCCCGGCGCTGGTACACCCCACCAGGGCGACGCCGCCGAAATACTGCTCCAGGGTCGGGCCGAGTACGTCCAGGTCGTACTCGGCCGAACAGAAGAACAGCACGAAGCCCAGGTGCGGGTGAATCAGCTGGCGCGCCAGGTCCTGGGCCACCGCCTCGGGCTCGCGGGCCGTGGACATGGCGGTCACCACGCCTTCGCTGTCTGTGCGCTGCATTTCGAGCTTCATTGATACACCCATTGGCTATAGGGGCATTCTAGAAGCGTCGACGCCACGCCCCCATGCTACTTGGGTAGCGCCAGGCTCGTTCCAAGGTCGTAGAGCGCCGCCGTAGGCAAAAAAAAACGTGAAGGCCCCTAGGCCCTCCCGTTTCTGCGCGGCTGGTATCGCGTGACGGCTTACCAGCTCAGCACGGCACCCACGGCGAAGGTGTCGGTGTCTTCGCCCAGACCCGTGCCTTCGGCGGCATCGATCTCGTACTGGTTGTATTCGGCGACCAGCTTGAGGTTGTCGTTGATGGTGCGGAAGTAGGCGACGCCACGGGTCTCGTAGTCGGCGGCGGTACCCAGGCCGTTGCCATCGTCCTCGGTCTTGCCGTAGGACAGCGCTACGCGGTTCTTGCCGAAAGTATAGGAGGTCTGCAGCAGGTAACCGTCGCTGTCCACTTCGCGCAACGTGGCCTCACCGGCGTTGTTGGTATAGAAGGGGTTCATGCCCTCGGCCTGGAAGCCCGAACCGGTTATCGAGAAGCCGCCCATCTTGGCCTGCACGCCATAGCCAAGCCCTTGCGAGGTGACCGAGTCGACGTTGGAATCGGTGTTGTCCGAAGTCTGGTGGGCACAGTTGATCCAGGAGTAGATCTTCGCGCCGGCCACTTCGAACTCGTAGGTGATCTCGGTTTCGAAACGTGGGCTCTCCTGGTAGGCCTTGCCGTCAGCATCGATCTGGTTGGAGTCGTAGGGGTCCATGATCCCGGCGGCCACGCGCAGGCCACCCATTTTCGGGCTGCGGTAGGTGATCTGCGCGGTGGGGAACGGGTACGGGTAGCCGCTGCCGATATTGCCGAAGGACACGCCGCCGAAGTCGACCAGACCCAGGGTGTCACTGACCTGGCCATAACC
>DATDTH010000267.1:0-5000 GCA_035290985.1 Pseudomonas sp.
GGCCCAGGGCCATGGCCAGTTGCCGGCCGATCGAAGCCAGGGCATTGAGGGTCTCGGCCGACCAGGCCTGGGCCCCGACCTTGACCACATTCAGCATGCCGATGGTCTCCGCGCCCAGCACCAGGGGGATGCTGGCATGCACCTGTTCGCCGCCGTGCTGGGCCAGGGCGGGGCAACCGGCGATATTGCTCGGTTCGGTCAGGCCGTCGCTGATCCAGGCATGCCGGCAGGGGCAGCGTTTGGCGCAGACCGCCAGCCGCTCGATCACGAAATCGCTGCCCCGGCCCCGGGCGCCCACCACCTGAACCGACTCCAGGGCATCTTCGGCGTTGCCCATCAACAGCCAGGCCCCCAGGGCCTCGGGAAACTCCAGCAAGCGTTTGAGGGCGGCATCGATGACATTGCGCTCGCTCTTGGCATCGGTCAGGCCGCTGGTGAAATGGAACAGGCAGTTGAGCAGGGAGTTGGACTTGGCCAGTTCGTCATGCTTGAGCTGCAACTCGTGGTTGAGCCGTACCCCTTGCTCGTAGGTGGAGATCAGCAGGTCGAGAATCTGCTGACGCCCGGCGGTGATGAAATGCCGCTCGCCTTCGAGCACCACCTCGACGCCCATCTGCACCCGCTCTCGGGAGCGGAACTCCAGGTTCACCAGGAAATAGCGGATGCGCGACATCAGGTACTTCTCGTCGTAGGGCTTGACGATGAAGTTGTCGGCGCCGGACGCCAGGCCGTGGACCACATCCCGGGCATCGGCCAGGGAGGTGACCAGGATGACCGGAATCATACGGGTCTGTTCGTCGCCCTTGAGCCGGCGGCACAGCTCGTAGCCATCCATTTCCGGCATTACGATGTCGCTGATGATCACGGTGGGATGACGTTCGGCGACCGCGGACAGCGCCTCGAGGCCATTGCGCGCCAAGCGCACCTGACAACCGGCGTTTTCCAGCAGGTACTGCAGTTCGGCGGCCTGGGTCGGGCTGTCTTCGACTATCAGGATATCGGTGTCGATATGCATGGCTAGGTTCTGCCTCCGTGGCGGGCCTGGGCATTGACGTGGGCGGCTATGGCGTTCAATAGGACGGCGATCCCCTCGGGCGGCAGGCTCTGCCGCACGGCCCCCAGGTCGATCGCCGCCTGGGGCATGGAATCGATCATCGCGCTGGCCGGCTCCTGGGCGAGGGTCAGGCCCCCTGCCCGCCGCAGTTCCAGCAACCCGTCGGCGCCATCGCGGCCCATGCCGGACAGCTGGATACCGATCGCCTGCCGCGCGAATTGCCGGGCCACCGAACGGAACAGCTGGTTGGCCGAAGGACAGAGCGTTTCCTGCGCCGCGCAGGGTTGCAACTGCACGCGTCGGCTCGAGCTGAACAGCAGGTGCAGGCCATCGGGCGCCAGGTACAGCACCCCGGGTGCCAGGCTCTGGCCCACCTCGGCAATGGCCACCGGCAGCGGGGAAAGCCCGCCCAGCCAGCTGCGAAAACTCGGCAGAAAACCCTGGGCGATATGCTGCACCAGCACCAGGGGCCAGGGCGGCAAGGGGTCGAGCCCCTGCAACAGGGCCTTGAGGGCCGCCGGACCGCCGGCCGAGGCGGCGATGGCGATCAACTGCGGGCGCTCCAGGGCCACGGTCTCGATCAGTGACGCGCCGTTGCCAGGACCGGGCCGGGCTGGCGCCTCGGCGCCTGGCTGGACAGCCGCGGTCGCGGCCTTGCGCGGGCGGCGGACGATCTTGACCTGGGCCATGCTGCGCAGGGTGCGCAGCAGCGCAGCGATACGTTCATCGAAGTCCGCGGCCTCCGGCCCACTGGGTTTTTCCAGCACCGCCAGGGCGCCCACCGCGAGGGCGCGCATGGCGGTCGCCGCCTCCGAGGCATTCGCGCTGGCGGTCAGGATCACCACGGGCAGGGCGTATTTTTCCAGTATCCGCTCGATGGTCTCGAAGCCATTGATGCCGGGCATATGCAGGTCCATGGTGACGATGTCGGGCGTATAGCCGGTCAGTATCTGCAAGGCTTGCTCACCGCTCTCGGCTTCGCGCACCTCATAACCTTCGTGACTGAGGACCGCATGCAGCAACAGCCGCATCACCGAAGAGTCATCCACTATCAATACCCGCATCGCGGCTCCTCTCGTCTCAAATCAATCGGCGGATGGCATCGAGCAGGCTTTCCTGCTCGAAGCCACTCTTGACCAGGTAGGCATTGGCGCCGGCCTCCAGGCCGCGTGCACGGTCTTCGGCCTGGTGCAGCGCAGTGACCAGTATCACCGGCAGGGTCGCCAGTTCGCGGTCGCCGCGAATCCGGCTGGTCAGGCTGAAGCCGTCCAGGCGTGGCATCTCGACATCGGACACCAGCAGGTCGAAGCGGCCCTGCTTCAGGGCATTCCAAGCTTCCAGCCCGTCATTGGCCGTCGTCACCTGGTAGCCGGCGCTTTCGAGAATGGCCTTGAGCAGTCCGCGGGAGGTGAAGGAGTCCTCGGCAATCAGCAGACGCTGCACCACCCGGGCATCGCGCGCCTGTTCCTGCCGGCCCAGGCCAATGCTCTGGGTGTCCAGGGCGCTGCGGTAGAGATCGCCCGGATGCAGGATGGGCACCAGCTGGCCATCGCCCAGCACGGTCGCGCCCAGCAGGTTGCGCACCCGCAGCAATTGACGGCCGAGGCTCTTGACGGTGATTTCCTGGTCGCCGAGCAACTCGTCGATGGCCAAGGCGAAGCGCTCGCCGCGCACCTTGAGCAACAGCAGGGTCAGCTCCTTGGCGCTGGGCTCATGGCTGTCCAGACCGAGCACCTCGGCCAGGGTCCAGAGCGGTAGCACCGCGCCGTCGAACACCACCGAGGGCCGGTTCTCCAGGTTCTTCAGGGCGCTCAGAGGCACGCGCAGGCAGCGTTCGACCGCCAGGGCCGGGACGGCGAAGACCCGCTCGGCGTTGCGCAGGATCACCGCGCGGAAGGTCGAGAGGCTCAGGGGCAGGTGCAGGTGGAAGCAGCAGCCCTGCCCCAGTACGGACTCGACCTCGATGCGCCCGCCGAGGCGCTCGACCACTTCCTGGACGATGGCCATGCCCAGGCCACGCCCGGACAGGTCGGTGATCATCGCGCTGGTGGACAAGCCCGAGGTGAAGATCAACTGCAGGGCCTCGTCGGTGGACAGGCTGGCGATCTGCTCGGCGGGCAGCAGGCCGCTGGCCAGGGCACGCGCCTTGAGTTGCTCGAGATCGATACCGCGCCCGTCGTCGCGCAGTCGCAGTTCGAAGCGGTCGGCCGACTCCTGCAGCATCTCCAGCTCCAGTTGGCCCAACGCGGCCTTGCCGCAGGCTTCCCGCCGTTCGGGGGCTTCCAGGCCATGGTCGACGGCATTGCGCAACAGGTGGGTGAGCACCGGACGCAATTCGTCAAGAATGCGCTTGTCGATCTGCAGGTTTTCGCCGCGCACCCGCAACTCGACGCGTTTGCCCGCCTCGCTCGCCAGGTTTTGCACCATGGCCGGCATGCCTTCCACCAGGCTGCTGGCCGACAACAACAGCACCGTCTGCAGTTCCTCGAACAGGGTTTCGCTCAGTTGCGTCAGGCCCTGGGCCAGGTGTCCGCCGGCCTTGGCCAGACGCAGGGCATCGAAGTGCTGGCGGTCGAGCAAGGCCAGGCTCCAGTCCAGGTAGTCGAGCAGCCCCTTGAGCGCATCGCGGCTGCTCAAGGGCAAGGCCTCGAGCCCCTCGCGCAACAGCTTCAGCGAACCGCTGCCGAGCAGACGCTTGTGCCGCTGGGGTTCGAACGCCGCGGCATGGGCCAGCAGGTTGCGGCTGTGGGCCTGGGCCTCGAGGCGGTGTTGCAACAAGGTTTCGCTCTGGAACAGCAAGGCATCCAGGCGTTGGGTCGAGACCCGCACCGTGGTCGGGTCCATGGGCGGACTCGCCGGGGCGACGGTCTCCAACGGCAGGCTGAAGGCCTCACCCGCGGCGGCCGCCTCCAGGCTCTCGATCAGCCGGGCCTGCTCGTACTCGTCCAGGGTCTGGCCCTCGTGCAGGCTCTGCACAGCCCGCAGCGCATGGCGACAGAGTTCGACCCGCTCGACCGACAGCTCTAGCTGTCCACGACGCACCGCGCCCAACAGGCTCTCCCAGGCATGGCAGAGCTGCTCGATGGCGCCCAGTCCAACGGCCCGCGAGGCGCCCTTGAGGCTGTGTACCTCCCGAAACAGCGACTCGATGGACGCGTCGCTCGCCGTGCTTTCGCGCCAACTGGCCAGGCCATCGGCCAGCACGCCCAGGCGCTCCTGGGCCTCCACCCGGAAGCTGACCAGCAAACGTTGTCGCAGTGCGTCGCGGTCCAGGCTCATGGCAGGCTCACAGTTTGAACTGGGCCGCCAGGCCCTTGAGGGTCAGGCCCAGCTGGTGCAGGTTGCGCGCCGCCAGGTCGACCTGACGGGTGCCGCCGACATTGTCCTGGCTGGCCTGGTGGATGCTCTCCATGGCACTGGCGATCTGGTCCATGCCGACCCTCTGCTGCTGGCTGGTGGCGGCGATCTGCAGGGCCATTTCGCTGGACTCCTCGATGCTGGCGCCCAGGGTGCGGATCGCCTCGCCGCTCACCAGGGCCCGCTCGTACCCGCTCTCCACCGCCTTGCTGCCCTGCTCGGCCAGCAGCACGGCACGGGTCATGGCCTTCTGGATCTCACCGAGAATGCCGCGCACCTGGGTGGTGGCCTGTTTCGACTGCTCGGCCAGGGCCTTGACCTCCTGGGCCACCACCGAGAAGCCCTTGCCGATCTCGCCGGCCTTGACCGCTTCGATCGAGGCGTTGACCCCCAGCAGGTTGGATTGCTCGGCCAGGTCGCCGACCGAGGCGACGATTTCACCTATGGTCTGGCTCTGCTCGCCCAGGCGCATGATGCTTTCCGCCACGGCCTGCATCTGCTCGCGAATCAGCCCCATGCCCTTGAGTGCCTCCTCCACCGACTGGCGCCCGCCGAAGGCGACCTGGCGGGTCCGCTCGGTGCTTTCGGC
>DATDTH010000268.1:0-6201 GCA_035290985.1 Pseudomonas sp.
GGCTGCAGGCCTTCGCCGCTGCTGCGGCGGGTGAAGATCTGCACCACGCCGCCTATGGCGTCCGCGCCATAGAGGGCCGAGCGAGAGCCGCGCAGCACTTCGACCCGTTCGATCTGCTCGATGCTCAAGGCCTGCAGGCTGGCGTAGCCGGCGGAGATCGAGCCGATACGCTGGCCGTCGATCAGTACCAGGGCCTGGCCATTGTTGGTGCCGCGGATATACAGGTGGGTGTCGCTGCCGCGGCCGCCGCTCTGCGTGATCTGCACGCCCGGCACGCGCTTGAGCAGCTCCGGTACGCTGGCCGGGCGCAAGCGGTCGAGGTCGGCGCGGGTGAAGACGCTGACCGCGGCCGTGCTCTCGCCGCGCGGTTGGGCCTCGCGGTTGGCGGTGATCACGGTGTCGGCCAGTTTCAGCGCGTTCTCGGGGGCGGCGAACGCCGGGGCGACCGGCAGCAGGGCGACGGCCAGGGCAAGACGGGACAGCTTCATCGATGAATCCTCAAAAGATCGGGAGACTTCTGAGAAGGGCAGGGACAAGCGCAGCGGCAAGCCGAACGACGCTTGACGGTGCTGCCCTCCGCAACACCAGTCGCTCCAGCAAGGCCGGTCTCCGGGCTCTCGACAGGTTTTTCCGCCTTCCCAGGAAAGTCCCAGTGGCTTGTTGAAAAACCTGCAGCCGTGGGGCTGCGGTCGATTACCGTTGCGGGGGCAGCGCCGGGATGGCTCGTGAGCGCACCGGCTTCCCGTTTAACGCCGTTCCCGAGGAAGCGGCGCACCTGGCTGGAAGTAAAACGCCGCGCACCTTAAGGCCGCGGCGCTGCAATCTACAAGCGAGTTTCACTCAGCAGTGACTGAAACCCTTTCATGTTGGGCCAGGCGCGCGCGCACGGCGGCTTCGATGCCGGCGGCATCCAGGCCGCATTCGGCGAGCATCTGCGCCGGCTTGGCGTGCTCGACGTAGCGGTCCGGCAGGCCCAGATGCAGCAGCGGCACCAGGCGCTGCTCGGCGGCGAGGAACTCGCCGACCGCGCTGCCGGCGCCGCCCATGATGCTGTTCTCCTCGAGGGTCACCAGCAGTTCATGGCTGGCGGCCAGTTGGCGCACCAGGGCCTCGTCCAGGGGTTTGACGAAGCGCATGTCGACCACTGTGGCGTCCAGGCGCTCGCCGACCACCAGGGCCTCGGTCAGCTGCACACCGAACACCAGCAAGGCGATCCCATGGCCCTGGCGACGGACCAGCCCCTTGCCGATCTCCAGGGGTAGCAGGCCGGGTTCTATCGGCGCGTTCGGGCCGCTGCCGCGGGGGTAGCGCACCGCCGCCGGACCGTCGAACAGGTAGCCGGTGGTCAGCATGCGGCGCAGTTCGTTCTCGTCGCTGGGGGTCATCACCAGCATGCCGGGGATGCAGCGCAGGTAGGACAGATCGAAGCTGCCGGCGTGGGTCGGGCCGTCTTCGCCCACCAGGCCGGCGCGGTCGATGGCGAACAGCACGTCCAGGTGCTGCACCGCGACGTCATGGATCAACTGGTCGTAGGCGCGCTGCAGAAAGGTCGAATAGATCGCCACCACCGGCTTGGCGCCGTCGCAGGCCATGCCGGCGGCGAGGGTCACGGCGTGCTGCTCGGCGATGGCCACGTCGAAATAACGCTCGGGGAAGCGCTCGCTGAAGGCCACCAGGTCCGAGCCTTCCTTCATCGCCGGGGTGATGCCGGCCAGGCGCGGGTCGGCCGCGGCCATGTCGCACAGCCACTGGCCGAAGACGCTGGAATATTTCGGCCCCGAGGCTTGCTTCGGTTCGGCGGCCGGGGCGTTGATCGGCTCCAGCTTGGTGATGGCGTGGTAGCCGATGGGGTCCAGCTCGGCGGGGGCGAAGCCCTTGCCCTTGGTGGTGATCACATGGAGGAACTGCGGGCCCTCCAGGTCGCGCATATTGCGCAGCGTGGTGATCAGGGTCGGCAGGTCGTGGCCGTCGATGGGGCCTATGTAGTTCCAGCCCAGCTCCTCGAACAGGGTGCCGGGGACCAGCATGCCCTTGGCGTGTTCCTCGGTCTTGCGGGCGATTTCCCAGGCGCCAGGCAGGCGCGACAGCACCTTCTTGCTGCCTTCGCGCATGCTCGCGTAGGTGCGGCTGGAAAGGATCTTGGCCAGGTAGTTGGACAGGCCGCCGACATTGCGCGAGATCGACATGTCGTTGTCGTTGAGCACTACCAGCATATTGGCGCCGACGTCCGAGGCGTGGTTCAGGGCTTCGAAGGCCATGCCGGCGGTCAGGGCGCCGTCGCCGATTACCGCGACCGACTTGCGCTTGCTGCCCTGCATGCGGGCGGCGATGGCCATCCCCAGGGCGGCGCTGATCGAGGTGCTGGAGTGGCCGACGCCGAAGGTGTCGTATTCGCTTTCGCTGCGCCGGGGAAAGGCGGCGATGCCGTCCTTCTGCCGCAGGCTGGCCATGCGCTGGCGACGGCCGGTGAGGATCTTGTGCGGGTAGGCCTGATGGCCGACGTCCCAGACCAGGCGATCGTCCGGGGTGTCGAAGACGTAGTGCAGGGCGATGGTCAGCTCGACCACGCCCAGGCCGGCGCCGAAATGTCCGCCGGTCTGGCCGACCGTGTAGAGCAGGTCCTGGCGCAGTTCGTCGGCGAGGGTGACCAGCTCGGCTTCGCCCAGCCGGCGCAGCCCGGCCGGCGTTTCGGCGCGGTCGAGCAGGGGCGTGGCGGGGCGCTGGCGGGGGATCTCGTGAAAGGTCGTCGGCATCAGGCGGATCGTTATAGGTATAAAGATGCGGCAGTTTACCCGAGTCCGGGCCGAATCAATAAGCCCGATGGGGGAACTGCCCATCCGGGCAGTCGCCGGATCACCAGGTATCCACGAACGGCCGCTTCTTGCCGGTGCGCGGGGCGGGCCTGGGCGTGGCGTTCAGGCCGCGCAGCAGCCAGTTGCGGCTGTCCTGGGGATCGATCACCGCGTCTATCTCCAGATAGCTGGCCATGTTGATGCCCTTGCCGTTCTCGTAGGCCTTGGCCACCAGCTTGTCGAACAGCGCCTGGCGTTCGAGCGGGTCCTCGAGGGCCGCCAGTTCCTTGGCGAAGCCCAGGCGCACCGCGCCCTCCAGGCCCATGGCGCCGAACTCGCCGGTGGGCCAGGCGATGGTGAACAACGGCGAATGGAAGCTGCCGGCGGCCATGGCCTGGGCGCCGAGGCCATAGCCCTTGCGCAGCACCAGGGTGAAGAAGGGTACCGTCAGGCTGGCGGCGGCGACGAACATGCGCGACACATGGCGCACCGTGGCCTGCTTTTCCGCTTCGGGGCCAACCATAAAGCCGGGGGTGTCGCACAGCGAGATCATCGGGATATCGAAGGCATCGCACAGCTGCATGAAGCGCGCGGCCTTGTCGCCGGCCACGGCGTCGATGGCGCCGCCCAGGTGCCCGGGGTTGTTGGCGATCAGGCCGAAGGCCCGGCCCTTGATGCGGATCAGCGCGGTGATCAGGCCCGGGGCGAACAGGCGGCGCAACTCCAGCACCGAGCCCGTGTCGGCCAGGGTCTCGATCACCTCGCGTATGTCGTAGACCCGCAGACGGTTTTCCGGGATCAGGTGGCGCAGCCGGCGCTGGTCGGCGCACTGCCAGTCGGCCAGGGGCCCCTGGAAATAGCCCAGGTACTGTTGGGCTACCCGCACCGCCTCGGTTTCATCTTCCACCAGCACATCGATCACGCCGTTGGGACCCTGCACGGCGACCGGGCCGACTGCTTCGGCCGTGAAGGAACCGAGGCCGCCGCCTTCGATCATCGCCGGACCGGCCATGCCCAGGGTGGCGTTGCGGGTGGCGATGATCAGATCGCAACAGCCCAGCAGCGCCGCGTTGCCGGCGAAGCAGCGGCCGGAGACCACCCCGACTAGGGGCACCAGGCCGGACAGCCGGGCCATGCCGACGAAGGTGTGGCAATCCAGGCCGGCCACCCCGACAAAGTCGGTGTCCCCCGGGCGGCCGCCGCCGCCCTCGGCAAACAGCACCAGGGGCAGGCGCCATTGCTCGGCCAGTTGCAGCATGCGGTCGGTTTTCTTGTGGTTCATTACCCCCTGAGTGCCGGCGAATACCGTGTAGTCATAGGCCAGGACCATGCAGCGGGCCGCTTCGGCGCCGCAGTGGGCGGCGTTGACCGTACCGATGCCAGCCACCAGGCCATCGGCCGGGCTTTGCTCGATCAGTTCCTCGAGGGTGCGCCGCCGGCGTTGCGCGGCGATGGCCAGGGCGCCGTATTCGATGAAGCTGTCCGTATCCAGCAGTTGCGCCAGGTTCTCGCGCACCGTGCGCTGGCCGGTCTTGCGCCGCTTGGCCACGGCGGTCGGCCGCCGGGGGTCGCCGGTGCGGGCCTGGCGTTCCAGCACCTCGGCCAGGTCGGCGCGGATCAGCGCCAGGTCCAGGCTCTCTTCGTTCTGTTCGGCGGCATGGGCGACCTCGGCCGGCTCGAGAAACAGTAGCGGCTGGCCTTCGCCGACCGCCTGGCCGGGTTGCACCAGCAGGGCGCGGACGATGCCGCTCTGGCTGGCCTTGACCACGGACTCCATTTTCATGGCTTCCAGCACGGCGATGGGTTGGCCGAGGGCGACCGGGTCACCCTCGTTCAATTCCAGGCTGACCAGCACGCCGCCGCTGGGTGAGCTCAGGGCCACGCAGCCGGGCGGCACCTGCAGGGCGGCCTGGGCGTTTTCGGCCGCCGCCGGATTCAGGCTGAAATGGCGGTTGGGATGGGCCAGGGCCGGCGGCGCCAGCAGGCTTGGCAGGTGGCGTTCGACGAAACCGGTGTCGACCCGGTTGTCGACCACCTCGGGCCGGCGCAGCAGGTTCTGCAGCAGGGCCAGGTTGTTGGCCACCCCTTCCAGGCGGAACTCGCAGAGGCCGCGGTAGACCCGGCGCAGCGCGCTCGGATAGTCCGGGGCGTGGGCGATCAGCTTGGCCAGTAGCGAGTCGTAGCGCGGGTTGATCGGGTAGCCGGCGTAGCCGTGGCCGTCCACCCGCAGGCCGGGACCGCTGGGCGGTTCGTAGGCGGTCAGGGTGCCGACGGCCGGGCGGGCGCCGCCGTCGAGGTCCAGGCTTTCCAGGTTGATCCGCAGCTGCACGGCGCAGCCCTTGAGCGGCGGCGCCTGGGCCAGGCCGAGCGCGGCCAGTGACTGGCCGGCGGCCAGCCTGAGCTGGGTCTGCACCAGGTCGACGCCGGTCACCTGTACGGTGACCGTGTGCTCCACCTGGATTCGCGGGTTGGCTTCCATAAAGTAGAACTGGTCGGGCTGCGCGGCATCCAGCAGGAACTCGAAGGTGCCCAGGCCGCGGTAGTTCACCGCGCCGGCCAGGGTCAGGGCGGCGCCGATCAGGCGCTCGCGCAGGGCCGGACAGAGGCCCGGGCTGGGGGCGATTTCCACCAGCTTCTGGTGGCGCCGTTGCAGGCTGCAGTCGCGCTCCCACAGGTGGCTGACCGCGCCCGTGCCGTCGCCCAGCACCTGGATCTCGATATGCCGGGCGCTGCGCACCAGCTGTTCGACATAGACCTCGCCGCGGCCGAACGCTGCCAGGGCTTCCGACTGGCAGCGGGCGAAGGCCTCGGCCAGTTCGCCGGCCTGCAGCACCGCGCGCATGCCGCGCCCGCCGCCGCCGGCCAGGGCCTTGATCATCAGGGCGCCGCCGGGGCCCAGGTCCTCGAGAAAGGCCTGGGCCTCGGCCAGGCTTACTGCATGATTGAGGCCGCGCACCAGGGGCACCTGGCAGCGCTCGGCCAGTTCCCGGGCCTGGGCCTTGTCGCCGAACAGGGCTAGCACCTCGGCGTCGGGGCCGACGAAACAGAGTCCGGCCGCCTGGCAGCGCCGGGCGAATTCGGCGTTCTCGGCGAGAAAGCCATAACCGGGGTGGATGGCGTCGCAGCCCTGGGCCAGGGCGATGGCGATCAACTGGTCCATGTCCAGGTAGGCCGGCACGCCCTGGCCGACCAGTGCGACCGCGCTGTCGGCCTGGCGCCGGTGCAGGGCGTCGGCGTCGTCCTCGGTGTACACGGCGACGCTGCGGATATCCAGCTCGGCGGCGGCGCGGGCGATGCGGATGGCGATCTCGCCACGGTTGGCGATCAGCAGGGCTTGGAACATGGCGGGACTCACTGGGAAAGAAGGGACTTAAGGCGTAAGGCCTGGCAGTGCTTGCTGCAGGCTGAT
>DATDTH010000269.1:0-7355 GCA_035290985.1 Pseudomonas sp.
TGGATGCCGAAGGCCACCGCTGCCTGGGTGTTGCTGGAGACTGCAATGAAGTGCCGGTACAGCTCGGCCTCGGAGCCGCCCTGGGCCAGGTACCAGCTGCGCGCGGCCTGGGCGTTCTTCAGGGTTTCCAGGGTGCTGAACGACTTGGAGGAGACGATGAACAGTGTGGTTTCGGCGCGCAGCTTGGCGGCCAGTTCGTGGAAGGAGCTGCCGTCGATATTGGCCAGGTAGTGGCAGCGCACACCGCGCTGGGCGAAGGGCAGCAGCGCCTCGGACACCAGTTGCGGGCCGAGGAAGGAGCCGCCAATGCCGATATTGACGATGTCGGTGATGGGCTTTTCCGTGTAACCGCGCCACAGGCCATCGTGGATACGCCCCACCAGCTCGGTCATCTGGTTGAGGACGCGGTGCACCTCGGGCATCACGTTGACCCCGGCGACTTCCAGGCGGTCGCCGACCGGCCGGCGCAGGGCTGTGTGCAGCGCCGGGCGGCCTTCGGATGCGTTCACCAGGTCTCCGTCGAACAGCGCGTGGATCGAGCGGTCCAGGCCCACTTCGCGAGCCAGGCTGACCAGCAGGTCGCGGGTCTGGGCGCTGATCAGGTTCTTCGAGTAGTCGAGAAACAGGCCGCAGCCGCTCAGGGAGAAGTCCTTGAAGCGCTGGGGGGCGCCGGCGAAGGCCTCGCGCAGGCTGAAGCGGCCCATGGTTTCGCGGTGCTGCTGCAACGCCTGCCAGGAGGGCAGGGCCGTGACATCGAGCGGGTGTTGGTAGTACGCCATGGCGTTCTGCTTCCTAGTTCAGTGCAAGCTTGGAACAGTAAAAAGCCCGGTGCGTTCCGGGCTTTATTCTTTGACGGGGCGACGGCCTGAGCCGAGGGACGGTCTCAGGCGACCTGCACCGGAATCGCGTTGCTGGTGTGGCTGAGCTGGTTGCCTGGCGCCATATAGAGCATGCGTGGCTTGAAGCTGGCCAGTTCGGCTTCGCTGTAGTGGGCGTAGGCGCAGATGATCACCCGATCGCCGACCTTGGCCTTGTGCGCCGCGGCGCCGTTGACCGAGATCATTCGCGAACCGGCTTCGCCACGGATGGCGTAGGTGGTGAAGCGTTCGCCGTTGTCGACGTTGTAGATCTGGATCTGCTCGTATTCGCGGATGCCGGACAGGTCCAGCCAATCCCCGTCGATGGCGCAGGAGCCTTCGTAGTCGAGCACGGCGTGGGTGACTTCGGCGCGGTGCAGTTTGGCCTTGAGCATGATGGCGTGCATGGCGGTTTCCTTGGCGGTCCACAGACGGCGGCAGAGTGTGCCCGAACCCTACGGGGCGAGCAAGATCAGGCCGCCGTGCAGGCTGGCAGGTTATTGAAAACTAAGCGGTTACAGTGTCCGTTGGTTGCACCTGGAAGGCCAGGTTGTCGATCAGCCGGGTCTTGCCGAGAAAGGCGGCGGCCAGTATCACCAGATGGCGGTCGTCGCTGCTGGCCGGGCGCAGGCTATTGGCCTCGCGGATCTCCAGGTAGTCGGGGCGCAGGCCAGCCTTCTTCAGTTCGGCCTTGCCGGCCTTGATCAGCTTGGCGAAGTCCCGCTCGCCGGCCTCGATGGCCGCCGCCAGCCGGTGCAGACCGGCATACAGGGCTGGAGCAACGGCGCGCTGGGCTTCGTTCAAATAGCCGTTGCGCGAGGACAGGGCCAGGCCGTCCGCGGCGCGCACCGTGGGCTCGCCGATGATCTGCACCGGCATGTTCAGGTCGCGGACCAGGGTGCGGATCACCGCCAGTTGCTGGAAGTCTTTCTGGCCGAATATCGCCATGTCCGGCTGCACCATATTGAACAGCTTGCTGACCACGGTGGCCACGCCTTCGAAATGCCCGGGGCGACTGGCGCCACACAGGCCTTCGGACACCACGGGCACGCTGACCCGGGTCTGGCCGTCCATGCCGTCGGGGTACATTTCCTCGACACTGGGCGCGAACACCAGATGGCAGCCGGCGGCCAACAGGGTTTCCTGGTCGGAGAGAAGGGTCCGCGGGTAGGTCGCCAGGTCTTCGCTGGGGCCGAATTGCAGGGGGTTGACGAAGATGCTGGCGATCACGAAGTCGGCGCGCTGGCCGGCCTTTTCCACCAGGGCCGCATGACCGCTGTGCAGGTTGCCCATGGTCGGCACGAAGCCGATGGATTTGCCTTCGGCGCGGGCATGGGACACGGCGGCGCGCAGTTCGCGAACAGTATGAACAGTGATCATGCGGAGAACCCATGTTCGGCGGCGGGGAAGGCGACGGCCTTGACCGCTCGCACATAGGCGGCCAGGGCCGCCGGGATATTCGGTTGGCCGTCCATGAAGTTCTTCACGAATTTGGGGCTGCGGCCGGTCAGGGACAGGCCGAGCATGTCGTGCAACACCAGCACCTGGCCGTCGGTGGCCGCGCCCGCGCCTATGCCGATCACCGGGATGCGCACGGCCTGGCTGATTTCCGCGGCCAATTCGCTGGGCACGCATTCGAGCAGCAGCATGGCCGCGCCGGCCTGTTCCAGGGCCATGGCATCGGCACGCATCTGCCGCGCCTGGGCTTCCTGGCGACCTTGCACCTTGTAACCGCCGAGAATGTTCACCGCCTGGGGGGTCAGGCCCAGGTGGGCGCAGACCGGCACGCCACGCTCGGCCAGCAGGCGGATGGGCTCTGCCAGCCAGGCCGCGCCTTCCAGCTTGACCATATGGGCACCGGCCTGCATAAGCACGCCGGAACTGTGCAGGGTCTGCTCGCTGGTGGCATAGGCCATGAACGGCAGGTCGGCGAGAATCAAGGCGCCCTGGTTGCCGCGTTTGACGCTGGCCACATGGTAGGCCATGTCGGCCAGGCTGACGGGCAGGGTGCTGTCATGCCCCTGCAGGACCATGCCCAGGGAGTCACCCACCAACAGCACTTCAACGCCGGCCTGACAGGCCGCCTGGGCGAAGGTGGCGTCATAGCAGGTGAGCATGGCGATCTTCTCGCCGCTCTGCTTGAGGCTTTGCAAGGTGGTCAGGGTAATGTCGGGCATGGGGAAGTGTCCTGGTCGACCTAGGTCCTGCCGGGGAGGGGAGTGCGCCCGCAACGCCCAGCAGCGTCTCCCGCGCACCGGCTCGGGGCCACGGGACGCCTATAGTCCTGATGGGAAGGGCGTAAGTCAATTGCAGGTGTTACCGAGTTGTTACTGGCGTTACCGCCAATGAATCCCGGCGAACGCTTTGCGGGCCCTGTGGTGCCGGTGCGCGCACCGCTGCGCTGCACTGGCTGTACATCTATCGGTCGCCATTCAGGCTGGCGGCCGGCAGGCGTTCCAGTCCGGCGAAGGGGCAGGCGGCGAGCAAGTCGCTCAGTGAGCGGCCGTCCGCCAGGCGCAGGTTCGGGGCGATTTCCGCCAGCGGGTAGAGCACGAAGGGGCGGGCGTGCAGGTGGTAATGGGGCACCCGCAGGCGCGGTTCATCGAGCAGGCGCTCGCCGAACAGCAGGATATCCAGGTCCAGGGTGCGTGGTCCCCAGCGTTCGGCCTTGCGCTCCCGCCCCTGTTGCAGCTCGATGGCCTGCAGGGCGTCGAGCAATTCCAGGGGGGCGAGGGCGGTGTCCAGGGCGGCCACGGCGTTGACGTAGCGTGGCTGGTCGGCCGGCCCCAGGGGGTCGCTGGCATAGAAGGAGGAGACCGCGATCAGCGCACTCCGGGGCAGGGCGGCGAGTGCGGCCAGGGCCGCGCGCAATTGCGCCAGCGGCTCGGCCAGGTTGCTGCCCAGGCCGAGGTAGACCCGTTCCATCATTCGCCGGCGGGGGCTGCGCGCTTGCGTTTGCTGCCGCTGCGTTTGCGTTTGCGCGGTGCGGCAGGGCCGTCTTCCTTGCTGCCGAGGTCGCGAATCATGCCGCGCCTTTCGCTGTCGTTGGCATCCTGGTATTCGGTCCACCAGTCGCCCAGGCCGCCGAGTTCTTCGCCGGCGTCTTCGCGCAGCAGCAGGAAGTCATAGCCAGCGCGGAAACGCGGATTTTCCAGCAGCAGGTCGGCGCGCTTGCCTTGGCGGCGCGGCAGGCGTTCCTGCATGTCCCAGATTTCGCGGATCGGAATAGTGAAGCGCTTGGGAATGGCGATGCGCTGGCATTGCTCGCTGATCAACTGGTGGGCGGCTTCGTGCATGGCCGGTATCGGCGGCATGCCGCGGTCCTGCATCAGCAGCACCCGTGCTGGTAGCGCGGGCCAGAGCATGGCGGCGAAGAGGAAGGCCGGGGTGACGGTCTTGCCCTGGCGGATGCGCAAGTCGGTGCTGGCCAAGGCCAGGCGGATCAGTTCGTCGGTATAGTCGGGATCGCGCTTGAGCGCGGCGGCGCTGGCCGGAAACAACGGCTCGAACAGCTCGTATTCGAGCAGCAGGTCGTAGACGTGTTCGGCGTAACCGGCGAGGAACAGTTTCAGCACTTCGTCGAACAGGCGGGCCGAGGGGATGTCGCGCAGCTTGGGTGCCAGGCGGCGGATAGGCGCGGCGCTGTGGGGCTCGATCTCGAAGTCCAGCTTGGCGGCGAAGCGTATGGCGCGCAGCATGCGCACCGGGTCTTCCAGGTAACGCTGCTCGGGATCGCCGATCAGGCGGATCTGTTCGTTGCGCACGTCATGCATGCCGCGGGCGTAGTCGAGGATCCGTTCGCCGCTGACATCGAAGTACAGGGCGTTGATGGTGAAGTCGCGGCGCTGGGCATCGTCTTCCAGGCTGCCATAGACATTGTCGCGCAGAATTCGGCCGCTCTCGTTACGCGAAGACAGGTTGCTGTCCTCGTCGTCGTCGCCTTGCTCGGGGTGGTTGGCGCGGAAGGTGGCGACTTCGATGATCTCGCGACCAAAGTGCACATGCACCAGCTTGAACCGGCGGCCGATTACCCGGGCATTGCGGAACTCGGCCCGCACCTGTTCCGGCGTGGCGCTGGTGGCGACGTCGAAATCCTTGGGCTCGAGGTTGATCAGCAGGTCGCGTACGCAACCACCGACCAGGTAGGCCTGATAGCCGGCATTTTGCAGGCGCTCGACCACGCTCACGGCATAGCGGCTGAACTGCCCACGGCGCAGGGGGTGTTGGTGTTCGCCGAAGATTTCGGGCGTGCTGCGAATGGCGCGCGCGCGGCGTAGGGGGGAACGTAATGACTGGAACAGCTTTTTCAGCATGGGATGCACTGTTTGACGTAATGGTCGGCCAGCAGAACAAATGACCGCAGGGTAGTCGCGGATTCTAGCATTGAGTCGGGGGAAGGTGTATGCGGCGAGGGGAGGCTTGGTAAAGCTACTGGGGGAGCCGAGGCTCCCCCCCAAATAGGTGCGTGCTTTGTTTTTATTATTATGTCGAGCTTGTTGTTGTTTTTGTCAGCTCGTTCCAGCGGGCCAGTGACCCGTGGAAAGCCCCCAAATTGGGGTGTAAAGAGCGAACGTATTTTTTTGGATGCTGACGCTGCCATGATCGTTTTATGATCCAACCAGTTCAGGCACTGCCTCGAAGCAGTTTTGTTGTTCTCGGCCTGGCTGTGGGGCAAGCCCCGACGGCAATTCCTCTCCAAAAGAATCAGTTAGCTGCGCCTCCGCGTTATTGTATTTATTGTGCTGGAGTCGATACGTGTTGTTTTTATTATCTTGGGTCGTGCTTCTTATTGTTGTTGTACGAAAGATATAGCAGGAGCCGTGCCAGTTTTTGAGAATCCTTATAAAACAAGGGCTTAGAGAGTTTGCGGTAAGTCCGAAGGGCGCGAAAAGGCCGATTTTACGTTACCTTAGGCCCCGGTTTTGTTACGGGATGTTGGTTCGGTAACAGCCTGTGGAACCAAAATGGGGCTGAGCATGTCGGCGTGACGGACGGGTAGCGGGGGTTGCTCGGGCGGCGTAGGGCGGGTGAAACCCGCGAGCGCATCGGCGAAATCCGCCTGCCAATCCGTATTGAATCCGGGGTCCGCTTTGGCGGGTTACGCCGCGCGGCGGGTGCGGCGTGGTTTGCCGGGCTGGCTTTTTGCACGGCTAACCCACCCTACGACACGACTGCGCCGCCGAGGTGATTTCCGTAGGTCGGGTTACGTTTTGCTAACCCGACCTACGGTCTATGCGCACCGCAGCGCTTCGGCGAAACCCACGGACCCGGATTGCGCCAAGGCTTATCCGAGTTACGAAATGCCCCCTTGTAGGCTGAGCCGCAAGGGTACCTACGGGAGGCGTTTCCGCGAAGCCCGTAGGCTAGGCGCATCAGCCTCTGTCAGGAGCCGGCTACCGCTCCGCTCTTGCGGCGGGGGATGCCCAGGCGCTGGCGGCGTTCCCACAGGCATTTGCGGCTGATGCCCAGCTTGCGCGCCAACTCGGTTTCGGTCATGTGGTCCTGGTGCTCGAGCACGAAGTGCTGGAAGTAGTCTTCCAGGGACAGGTCTTCGGTCGGCTCGTGGCTGTTGCCGGTGCTGCCGCCCTGTTGCGGTGGCAGGCCGATGAACTCGTCGTCTTCCAGGTCGTCCAGTTCGATGTCGATGCCCAGCAGCTCGGCGCTGATTTCCGGGCTCTCGCAGAGGATCACCGCGCGCTCGATGGCGTTTTCCAGTTCCCGCACGTTGCCCGGCCAGGGGTAGTGACGGATGACCTGTTCGGCATCGGCGGCGAAGCGCAGGTCGGTGCGACCCATGCGCGCCGCCTGGCGGGTCAGGAACAGCTGGGCGATCTCGCTGACGTCGGCTCCGCGCTCGCGCAGGGCCGGCAATTTCAGGGCGATCACGTGCAGGCGGTAAAACAGGTCCTCGCGGAACTGGCCGACCTTGGCCAGGCTCTTGAGGTCGCGGTGGGTCGCGGCGATCAGGCGCACATCGACCTTCTGCGACTGCACCGAGCCGACCCGGCGAATCTCGCCTTCCTGCAGCACGCGCAGCAGGCGGGCCTGGGCCTCGAGGGGCAGTTCGCCGATCTCGTCGAGAAACAGGGTGCCGCCATCCGCCGCCTCGACCAGGCCGGCGCGGCCGGCGCTGGCGCCGGTGAAGGCGCCCTTCTCATGGCCGAACAGCTCGGATTCGATCAGGGTTTCCGGGATGGCCGCGCAGTTGACCGAAATCATTGGCGCCTTGGCCCGGCGCGAGAGGTTGTGCAGGGCGCGGGCCACCAGTTCCTTGCCGGTGCAGGACTCGCCTTGAATCAGCACGGTGGAGTCGGTGGGCGCGACCTTGCGGATCTTGCTGTACAGGTCCTGCATGGGGGCGCAGGAACCGATGATGCCGATCTCGCCGTTGCTGTTGTCCACCGCCTTGTCGGCCGCGCGGCTGGCATTGACGGGCGTGCGCTCGGCCGCGGCACCCTTGTTTTCCTGGCGATCGCGCAGGATGCGCGCCACGGCCTG
>DATDTH010000270.1:0-3177 GCA_035290985.1 Pseudomonas sp.
CAGCAGCGGATCGCCCGCCGCGGTGGGGAGCATTTCGACGGTCAGGGCCGGGCCTGGGGCGGCCGCGGACAGGTCGGCGGTCGCGGCGATCTGCCGGGTCCGCGCCAGGGCGAAGGCCACATCGCCACGTTGCGCCAGTGCCGCGATGTCCTGGGCGCTGTAGCGACCGCCGCCGAGGGTGATGACTTCGCGCACGCTCGGGTCCTTTTCCAGGCGCTCGGTCAGGGTGCCGACCAGGCCGAACTTGAGGCCGAACAGCACCAGCAACGGGGTGATGACCGCCGCCAGGGCCAGCACCGCGCAGAGCGACAGGCGCGCCTCGGCCCGGTAGTCGGCCCAGGCCAGGGACAGCAGCAGGGCGGGCCGCATCAGTGGGCCTCGGCCAGCGTCGCGGTGACGCCGCCATCCGCGTCGCGCTGCCAATGGATCGGCACTATCTGCAGGCCGGCGCTGCGCGCCAGCTGTTCATCGTGGGTGGCGACCAGGGTGCAGGCGTTGTGCTCGCGGGCCTGTTCCACCAGCAAATGCATCACCCGCGCGGCGGTGGGCGGGTCGAGGGACGCGGTCGGTTCGTCGGCCAGCACCAGGCGCGGCCCGTGGACCAGGGCGCGGGCGATGCCGACGCGCTGGCGTTGGCCGACCGACAAGCTGGCCGGGTAGTGGTCGAGGTAGTCGGCGATCTCCAGGCGCGCGGCCAGGCGCGCCACCGGCGCCTCCTGCGGCAGGTTCAGCAGTTGACAGGGCAGGCCGATATTGCGCCGCACATCGAGAAACTCCAGCAGGCCGCCGGTCTGCAGCACATAGCCGAAGCCCTGGCGGCGCAGGTGCGCCAGGTCGTCGTGGCGCCCATCCCGCCACAGGGCGGCGATGTCCACGCGGCTGTCCCCCAGGCTCAGGCTGAATTCGCCGCTGCGCTGGGGTGACAACACCAGCGCCAGCAGGTCGAGCAGGGTGCTCTTGCCGCATCCGCTGGGGCCGACCACGGCGATCTGCTGACCCGCCCGCAGGTCCAGGTGCGGGATGCTCAGGCTGTAGCGCTGGCGCCCCTCCCCCCGGGACTTGTGGACCTCGCGCAGGCGCAGCATCAGGGCAGCGTCGACAGGGGCACGCGGTACAGGGCATCGCCCGGCTCGGCGTCGCCGAAGCGGACCCAGTTGCCGACGTCGTTGTGGAAGCTTTCGTAGAGGCGGATCTTCGATTCCAGCTCGTCGATGAAGTCCTGCTGCTCGGCCACGCTCAGCGACAGCCAGAGGTCCTGGGTCATGCTCAGGGACTTGCTGCGGTAGGGCAGGCCCTCCAGGTATTCGCCGAGTATGCCGCTTTCGGCCAGGTTGCTGCCCTTCACCAGCTTGGACGGGTCGCGGCTCATATAGGCGCTGGCGCTGGCGATTTCCTGGAAGAAGTCCTTGGACGAGCTCTGGGTGCGGCGCGCGGCGTCGACTATGACTTTCAATGCCTGCTGCAGGTCGTTGAGCTGCAGCTTGCTCAGCAGCACGCAGACCTGGAAGGCCGGCAGGCTGGGGTTGGTCAGGTCGCGGTCGGCGGTCCAGGCGGTCACCAGTTGCGGTGCCTGGGCGGCGCTGCGCTGGCCGAGGAAGTCCATGTGCATGGCGTAGCCGATGGCCGCCGATTTGGCCGCCAGGTTCAGGTCACCTTGCAGTTGGGGCGCCGCCTGGACCTGCTGCTCGCCGGCCTGGTGCACCAGGTCGGCGAACACCGAGCCGATCTCGCTCACGGTGTCGCCGAACTTGCCCACGTCGCCGCCGGCCACCGAGACATAGAGGTCGCCGATCTTCGGGTTGGCGTCGGCGGTCAGGCTGCGGTACTGCTGCTCGGCGTAGCCGTGGTTGGCTTGGCCGGCGTCGGTGCGCAGGTGCAGGGCGTAGATCTTGATCCGCTTGCGCAGCGCCGCCTCGCGCACCTCGGCCTCGTTCATCTGGGTGCGACCCAGGGGGTCGTTCTTGCGCAGGGCGCCGGCGTCGGTGACCAGCAGGATCAGCCGCCCGGCGTAGGGCGACCAGTCCATGCCGTCGACCGCGTCCATCACCCCGGCGAAGGCATCCTCGTTGAAGGCGTGGCTGGACACAGTGGTCGCCTTGACGTCCCAGGCCAGTTCGAGAAAGCGTTGCGGATCGTTGTCCGGCTGCAGCGGCACCAGGGTCTTGGTGACGTATTCCAGGCCCGGGGTCTTGTCGGTGTTGCTGCGAAAACCGACCATGCCGAAGCTGACCCGGTCCAGCTCGCCGCGGCTGGCGATCTGCTCCTGCAGGCCCTTGACCACCTGGTTGACCTGATCGATATAGGGCTGCATCGACACCGAGGTGTCCACCACCAGCACGATGCCGGTGCGAAAGGCATCGGGCCGAGCCGCCTCGGTGCCGGGTTCCCGCACCTGGGGCGTATTGCCCGGGTCGATGGAGGCGACGTTCAGCAACTGCACCGGCTGGCCCTGGTTGTCGAAGCTTTCCCGCGCCTCGAAGATTGGCAGCAGGTAGAACTGCTCATGGGAAATGGCGTTGGCTTGCGGTTCGATGGCCAGCACCTGGGGCGCCGAGCCGTCGTCGCGCTGGGCCCTGACCTGCTCGTCGCGGGCGGCCTGGGTATCGGCCAGCAGGCGCTCGACGTCCTCGGGCTGGCGCAGGAACATCACCGGCGCGCGGCCGGAGCGTTCGGTGAATTTCAGCACCAGGCTCTGCTTCCAGTCGCTGACCTGGCTGGCCGGCAACCACCCCTGGCTGTGCCCCTCGCTGGAGGCACCGACCCGCAACCAGCTCTGCTCGCCGCGCTGTTCGCGGGCATACACATAGAGCACCGAGAAGGCCGGCAGGGCCTGGTTACTGGCGGGACCGCCGGCGCTGTCGGCCAGTTGCGCGCCGGGTTTGCTCAGCACGCGCTGGAACAGGCTCTGCTTGCCCACCATCAGCAAGGGCCGGTCGCCGCCGTCGGCGTTGGCCAGGGGCGGGCTGTCGGTCGCTGCAAGGCCGGTCGTGCCCAGTGTCGGTTCTTCGGGCTGGGCGCCATCGACCACCTGGGTGGCGCCGGCGGTTTTGGGCGGCGCGCCATCCGGGCCGAACAGCCAGTAACCGCCCCAGGCCAGGGCCAGCAGGGCGACCAGGCCGGCGCCGCCGAGCAGCGGCAAACGGCTGCTGCTGGCGGGCGCCGGCGGCTGGGCCGGCG
>DATDTH010000271.1:0-18532 GCA_035290985.1 Pseudomonas sp.
TTCAGCCTGATTCCGCGCCAGCGCAGCCTGTCCGGCTCGCCCGTGGGCTCGCCCGCCAGCATGGCGAGCATGCTGGCGTTCTGCGCGCGGCATCAGATTCTGCCCCAGGTCGAGCACTTCCCCATGAGCCGGGTCAACGACGCCATTGAGCACCTGCGCGCCGGCAAGGCCCGCTACCGGATAGTGCTGGACGCCAGCCAGTAGCTCGGGATCACCGGGGCGCGCGGCGCCCCGGCACCCTGTCTTAGGTCGCCACTGCCGGCTCTGCGGGGATCCCGCCGGGCAACTGTCGCAGGTGGCGCGACAGCAGCACTTCCAGCCCGATCAAGACCAGCAGCAAGACGAACTGCAGCAGCACGGCCATATAGAAGGGTTTGAGCGTCTTGCTGACCTGCTGCTTGAGCAGGCCAAGCAGGAAGTCGGCCTGGAACAGTTGCTCGATGCGCGCATCCAGCACCTGCTTGAATATCTTCGGGTCCATCCCGGTGCGGACCGAGGCCTCTTCGACCACCCTCTCACCGATCACCTCGTTCAACAGACTGGTGCGCAGGCGATTGAGCAATTTCAGCGCTATCCGCTCGCTCAGCGTGGCTTCGCTCAACTGCGGCGCATAGGCCAGGAACAGGCCCTGCACGTGCTGCGCGGCCAACTGCTCGAGCACCTCCTGGGTGCTCATCTGCTGCAACTGCCGTCCCAGTTCCTGTTGATCCTGGGCGTCGAGGAAGGTCTCGAACTCCCCCCAGACCCCGTTGGCCACCTCCTGCACCAGGGGGGCATAGGCATCCAGGTGGCGGCTGACCTGCTGCTGGCCGCCATACAACAGCCCCCCCTGGGCGCCGAGAAAGGCACCGCCGAGCGGCAGCAGCAGGAAATGCAGCTTGAGCAACCAGTGGTGCCAGCGCTTGCGTCGCGCCAACCAGCCGCGGCGTTGCAACTGCATCACCAGAAACACGCCGAGCAGGCCGCCCAGCAGCACGCCAAGGCAGGCATAGCCCGTCAGCGAGAGAATGCTGAACGGCTCCCATAAGCCGTTCAGCAGCGCCTGTGCCTGATCCATGGGTCAGTATTCCTTGCCTGTCATTTGCGGGCGCCTAGCCTAAAGCAGATGACGGCCTTATACCCAGATCACGCGCCAGGCTGTGCGCGAATCCACAGACCACTAGCGAAACGGCGGCTCGTCGAAGCTGCGCAATTTGCGCGAATGCAGCGAGTTGAGCTGGGTGCGCAGCAGGTCCAGGGCGGCGATGCCGATATGCAGGTGCTGGGTGACCGCCCGCTCGTAGAAGGCACCTGCCGCTCCGGGCAGCTTGATCTCGCTGTGCAGGGGTTTGTCCGAGACGCACAGCAGGGTGCCGTAGGGCACCCGCAGGCGGTAGCCCTGGGCGGCGATGGTGCCGCTTTCCATGTCCACCGCGATGGCCCGGGCCAGGTTGATCTGCGCCCGCTCCTGGGCCCAGCGCAACTCCCAGTTGCGGTCGTCGTAGGTCAGCACGGTGCCGGTACGCAGCCGGCGCTTGAGCGCCTCGCCCCGCTCGCCGGTGACCTGGGCGGCCGCTTCCTGCAGGGCCATCTGCACCTCGGCCAGGGCCGGGATCGGGATGTTCGGCGGCACCACCCGGTCGAGTATGCCGTCGCGGCGCATGTAGGCATGGGCCAGCACATAGTCGCCTATGGTCTGGGATTGGCGCAGGCCGCCGCAGTGGCCGATCATCAGCCAGCAGTGCGGGCGCAGCACCGCCAGGTGATCGGTGATGTTCTTCGCGTTGGACGGGCCGACGCCGATATTGACCAGGGTCACGCCGTGGCCGTCGGCGGCGATCAGGTGATAGGCCGGCATCTGGTAACGGTGCCAGAGCACACCACCGATGATCGCCTGCGCCTCGCCATCGTCCAGGCCGCGCTCTATGACCACGTTGCCCGGCAACACCATGCGCACGAAACGCGGATCTTCGCGCAACTGGCTCAGGCCATGCAGGATGAACTGGTCGACATAGCGGTGGTAGTTGGTCAGCAGTATCCAGGGCTGCACATGGCGCCAGTCGCTGCCGGTGTAATGCACCAGGCGGCGCAGGGAAAAATCCACCCGCGCCGCGTCGAACAGCGCCAGGGGCAGGGCCTCGGGGTTGTCCCAGCCGTGCAGGCCGTCGGCGATGCCGTCGGAGGCAGCCGACAGGTCGGTACTGGGGAAGACCCGCGCCAGTTCGGCGGCGGTCACCCCGGAGCCAGCCAGTTCGTCGCCCTGCTCCACCACATAGGGGTAGGGAATGTTCTGCTGGCTGGTGCCCACCTCGACCCGCAGGGTGAAGTCATTCATCAGCGGCCGCAGTTGCTCCAGCAGGTAATTGCGAAACGCCTTGGGGTGGGTCACGGTGACGCGGTAGGTCCCCGGCACCTGGACCTTGGCGTAGGCGCGGACGGTGGTCGGCGCCTCACCCTGGCAGGAGTAGGTCAGGCGCAGCTCGGGATAACGGAACTGGCTGTGCTGGGCCGCATCGGGCCGGATGCGGTCCTTCAGGTAACGCTTGAGGGCCTGGCTCAGTCCCTGGGTGGCCTGTTCATGGAGGGTCGCCAGTCGATCGACGGCCTCCTCGGCGGTGTGGGCGATCACAAAAGCGTCGCTATCGCTGGTCATGTTGCGCCTCCCTGTCTATGCACATGCTCCCTATCTTGCCTGCATGGCGGGGAAAAGACATGACCCGCGCCCGCTTATTCAGCCCAGCTGCGGCGTGCTGCGCGCCACCAGGGCCTCGACATCCACCCCGCGCGGCAGGGTGCCGTAGACCCGACCACCGGCGCCCAGGCGACTGGCGATAAAGGCGTCGGACACTGTCGCGTTGCCCGCCTCCAGCAGCAGCTTGGCCTGCAGGGTGATGGCCACCTCCTCGGTCAGTTGGCGGGCGCGGTACTGGATGTCCGTGGTATCGCTAAAGGCCGCCTGCAACCGGCCGATCTGCGCCTTGAGCCGGGCATCGCCATGACCATCGCCCAACTCGATGAACAGCGCATCGAGCACCCCAGGCTCCTTCGACAGGGCGCGCAGCACATCCAGGCACTGCACATTGCCCGAGCCTTCCCAGGTCGAGTTGACCGGCGCCTCGCGATACAGCCGCGGCAGTATGGTCTCCTCGACGTAACCGGCGCCGCCCAGGCACTCGGCCGCTTCGTTGATCATGGCCGGGGCGCGCTTGCAGATCCAGTACTTGCCCACGGCCGTGACCAGGCGGGCGAACTTGTCCTCCTGCTCGTCATGGGGCTGGTCCAGGGCGCGGCCCATGCGCAGCGTCAGTACCAGCGCGGCCTCGCTTTCCAGGGCCAGGTCGGCCAGCACGTTCTGCATCAGCGGCAGCTGGTTGAGCACCCGGCCACCGACCTGGCGATAGGCACAGTGGTGCGCGGCCTGGCTCAGGGCCTGGCGCATCAAGGCGCTGGAGCCGACCATGCAGTCGAAGCGGGTCAGGGCCACCATTTCGATGATGGTCGGCACCCCGCGGCCTTCCTCGCCGATCATCCAGGCCAGGGCGCCGCGGTATTCGACTTCGCTGGAGGCGTTGGACCAGTTGCCCAGCTTGTTCTTCAGGCGCTGCACATAGAACTGGTTGCGGCTGCCGTCCGGCCGGTGGCGCGGCAGCAGGAAACAGCTCAGGCCCTTGTCGGTCTGGGCCAGGGTCAGGAAGGCATCGCACATGGGGGCCGAACAGAACCACTTGTGCCCGACCAGTTCGTAGGCCTGGCCGGGGCCCGCCTGCCCCAGGGGATGGGCGCGGGTGGTGTTGGCGCGCACGTCGGTGCCACCCTGTTTCTCGGTCATCGCCATGCCGATGGTGGCGCCGCTCTTCTGCTCGATCGGCAGGTTGCGCGGGTCGTATTCGGTCGAGAGGATCTTCGGCAACCAGATCGCCGCCAGCTCCGGTTGCAGCTTGATCACCGGCACGCTGGCGTAGGTCATGGTCAGCGGACAACCGCTGCCCGCCTCGGCCTGGCTGTGCAGGTAGCTCATGGCCGCACGGGCCACCTGGGCACCGGGACGCGGCTCACTCCAGGGCAGCGAAGGCAGGCCATGGCCGATCGCGGCGCTCATCAGCTCGTGGTAGGCCGGGTGGTATTCCACCAGGTCGATCCGGTGACCATAGCGGTCATGGCTCTTGAACACCGGCTTGTTCTCGTTGGCGAGAAAACCCGCGGTCATCAGGGGACCGCCGGCCAGGGCGCCGTAGGTGTCGATCCGCGCCTCGGCCCAGCCGCCGCCGAAATGGCGAGTCCACTCCTGCAGCGGCAGGTCGGCGCGGTAGAGATTGGTGCCATCCAGCGGCGGCGCCTGGTTGAACACTTCGTGGGTTTCGGCAAGGGGGGACAGGTTCATGACGTGGATTCCTCGGCGCCAACGGCGCGCAGGCAGAAGGTCACTAGGGTTTGAATGACGTCGTGCAGTTCCAGGGACACCTGGCCGGCCTCGCGCGCCGCCCGGGCCGGCGGCGACAGCGGACCGACCAGGGATTCGCTGATGGCGCCGACCAGGCAGGCGGCGATCAGGTTCGGGTGTTGCACGCGAAACAGGCCGAGCCCCACGCCTTCGCCCAGCAAGGCGACGAAGAGCTCGGCGTAGGCCTCGCGAAAACGCAGGCGCTGGACATCCACGGCGGGGTCGACCGGTTCGGCGATCAGGGCGAAGGCCAGCCGGCGGCTGTACCAGGCCCGCGCGGCGAATTGCTCGAGCCCCGCCCTCAGGCGTTGCACTGGCGAACCAGGGCCGCGCAACGTCTCGCCCAGGGCCTGGACCTCGCGCTGGCTGGCCAGGGCGAAGACTTCGGCGGCCAATTCGCCCTTGCCCTGGAAATGCCGGTACAGGCTGCCGGTGGCGATGCCCACATCCTCGGCCAGGGCCTGCATGGTCAAGGCGGCAAAACCGCCCTGGGCCACCCGTGCCAGGGCGCTGGCGAGTATGCGTTCACGCAGTTCAAGGTCGCGATCGAGTCGGGCAGCGGTGGTGCGGTAGACCATGGTCTGAATCCTGATTCACTGACCAATCCAGTGAATCACGCTTCAGATCTTGAACAAAGGGGGATTTCGGTCAAAACAGCCGGGCAAATGGCAAGGTCGAGGCATTTTTTCCTTGGCTTTTAGTTCGGCAAACATGCACAGGAAACGGGGATCGTACAGCGCAAAGCTCGCGGGTTTCACCCGCCCGGTCTGCCAGAGCAGGCACATTCGCTTTTCGTAGGTCGGGTTACGTTTTGCTAACCCGACAGCATCGTTGTCGGGTTACGCTTCGCTAACCCGACCTACGGCTCGGCGAGCAAGCACAGGAGACCGGGCCGAAATTGCGCAAAAATTCGCGGGTTTCACCCGCCCTACCAGAGCAGGCGTATCCGCATTTCGTGGATAAGCCTTGGCGCAATCCGGGACCGCGGGCTCGACGAAGCGCCGCGGTGCGCTGAGCGTAGCGACGCCCGGCGCACCCTACGGGGCTCAAGCGGTCACGGGGCCCCGGCAGAGCAGCCAGTCATGCAACAGGCCGCGCAGCTCCTCGAACTTCACCGGCTTGGCCAGGTAATCGCTCATGCCCGCGGCCAGGCAGCGCTCGCGGTCACCGCTGTGGCTGTGGGCGGTAATGGCCAGCACCGGCAGGTCGGCGCAACCCGGCAAGGCGCGCAGGGCGCGGCAGGTGGCGAAGCCGTCCATGACCGGCATCTGGCAGTCCAGCAGCAAGGCATCCACCGGTTCGCGACGCAGCAGATCGAGGGCCTCGGCGCCGTTGTCAGCGGTGCGCACCTGATACCCCAGCTTGAGCAACATGCCGCGGATCACCAGTTGGTTGATGGCATTGTCTTCCACCACCAGCACCGTGCACTCTCGGGGCTCGCGCAGCAGCGGGCTGTTGGCGCGCACCCCCACGGGCATCGAAGCGGGCAACTGCGCCGGCAACACCAGTGTCAGGTTCAGCTGGAAGCAGCTGCCCTTGCCAGGCTGCGAGCGGTGTACCAGGCTGCCGCCGAGCAGTTCGACCAATTGCTGGCAGATCGCCAAGCCGATACCCAGACCACCGTATTCCCGGGTCATGGAACCATCCAGTTGCTGGAAGCGCTGATAGAGCGCGGCCTCGATCTGCATGCCGAAGCCGATACCGCTGTCGATCACCTCGATGCGCAGCGGCAGGCTGTCGCCCTGCGGGCCGCTGGATTTGACGCTCAACTCGACCCCGCCGCCGTGGGTGAACTTGATCGCATTATCCAGCAGGTATCCCAGGCTCTGCGCCAGCTTGCCGGCATCGCCTTCCAGGGTATCGGGCAGCCCGTCCTCCAGGGTCAGGGTAAACGACAGGCCCTTGTGCTCGGCGCGCGGCGCGAACTGCACCCGCAGGCTGTCGAACAGCCCCCGCAGGCTGAAGGTTTCGCGACGGGGATAGAGCTTGCCGGCCTGCAACTCATTGAGGGCCAGGATATCGTTGACCATCAGCATCATGTCCCGCGCCGAACCGGCCGCGGCGCGCTGGTATTGTTCCAGTTCCGCGTCCAGGTCCAGGGTCTGCATCAGTTCCAGGGAGCCGATCACCCCGTTCATCGGCGTGCGCAGTTCGTGGGTAACGGTGGCTAGGAATTCGTCCTTGAGCCGGTTGCTGTCGGCCAGCTCCAGGTTCAAGGCCTCCAGCTTGCGCCCGGCCTCGCGCAGGATGCGCGCGCGCTCCTCCTTCATCATGTTGATCCGGTCGGCCAGGGCCAGCGACAGCAGGGCCACCTCCAAGGCCGAACCGAGCTGGCTGGCATACATGGTGAAGAACTGGTGCGGCAAGTAGCCGAGCACCATCAGGGTATTGACCGCCCCGCCGAGCAGAAAGGTGGACCAGGCGATGATGAAATAACGCGCCACGCGCATGCCGCGCAGCCAGGCGAGGATGCCGGCGGCGAAAACCGTAATGGTGAAGCTCAGGGCCAGGTAGGTCGCCAGGCGCAACGCCAGGCCATAACCGGCGACCAGCGCCAGCGCCATCACCCCCATGCCCAGCGCCATCATCACCAACAGCACGCGGTCCACCCAGGGACTGTGCTCATTGGTGTGCAGGAAACTGCGGGCGAACTGACAGCCGAACAGCGCCGCGGCGCCGATCAGAAAAGGGGTGGCGGCATTCGCCCACCAGGGGTTATTCGGCCAGAAGAATTCGATGCCCGCGCCGTTGACCGACACCTGGTATAGGCCGAAGGAGGCGATGTAAAGGATGTAATAGAGGTAACTGGGATCGCGCACGCTGAGGAAGATGAACAGGTTGTAGATCAGCATCACCAGCAGCACGCCATAGATGATGCCCAGCACATAGAGGCGCTTGGGCTGCTCTTCCAGATAGGCCTTGGGCGACCAGAGCGTCAAGGGCGCCTGCAGCGACCCCTGGCTCTGCAGGCGCAAATACAAGCGTTGGGACTGCTGGGGTTGCAGGTTCAACTCGAACAGGTAGTTGTTCTGCCTGATTTGCCGGCTGGCGAACGGCAAGGCATCACCGGTGCGCTGGGCCAGCCGAAAGCCGCCCGCCGCGTCGCCGAGATACAGCTCCAAATGATCCAGGGGCGGATAGGCCAGCTCCAGCAACCAGGGCCGCGGACCACTCGGACTGCGCGGACGAAACTCCAGGTCCAGGCGCAGCCAGAACACCGAGCGCGAATAACCGGCGTTCAGCACCGGCTTGTCGTGACGGCGAAAGCTGGCCTGCAGGGCGGGCGAGGCGATGTCCTCTATGGTGGCGGTGCCGCGCACATCTTCGAAGACGTCGATGGCCTGCCCCAGCGCCAGGCTGCGGGTCCGCTCATCGAACTCGATGGCCCCGACCAGGGTCGACAAGAGGCTGAGAAAAACCAACAGAAGGTAATGCATGGAGCCCCACGAAGACTGTATTTAAGCCACACCGAAGCGCCGGTCGACCGGGTCGGGCGCCCCTTGCGAAGCCCACTCGCCAGACGCCACTGAGATCGCCATGCAGAACCATGCAGAGAAGGAACATCCATCTGCCGGTCACTCTAGCATAGCCAAGCGGACGGAAAAGCCGTTCCATTGGCCAGCTTTCGAGCCACCCGCTCCCAGCCTCCGGCAGCGGTTTTACAGGCTGGCGACAGGCCCAGGCTCGGCGTTTAGTGGTAAGCTCGCGCCTCATGACTATTTTCAATTCCCGCCCCGTTGTTCTCTGCCTGTCCGGCCACGACCCCAGCGGTGGCGCCGGTCTGCAGGCCGATATCGAAGCCCTGCTCGCCCAGGCTTGCCACGCCGCCCCGGTCGTCACCGCCCTGACCGTGCAGGACACGGTGAACGTCTCCGATTTCCGCGTGCTCGACCGCGACTGGGTCCTGGCCCAGGCCCGGGCCGTGCTCGCCGACATGCCGGTGGCGGCGGTCAAGCTGGGCATGCTCGGCTCCCTGGAGATGGTCGCGACCGTGGCCGAGATCATGCAGGCCCACCCCCAGCTGCCGCTGGTCTGCGACCCCGTGTTGCGGGCCGGGGGCGGGGGCGCCCTGGGCAAGGACGAGGTCGGTTACGCCATGCGCGAGCAGCTGCTGCCCCTGGCGACCATCGCCACGCCGAACCTGCCCGAGGCGCGCATCCTCGCCGAGCTGCCGAACGGCAGCGCCGACGAATGCGCGGAAAAACTCCTGCGCCATTGCCGCAACCTGCTGATCACCGGCGGCCATGGCGACGAACAGCTGGTACACAACCGTCTGTATAGCCGCGACGGCACGAGTCGGACCTTCACCTGTCAGCGCCTGCCCGGCAGCTACCACGGTTCCGGCTGCACCCTGGCCAGCACCCTGGCCGGCCGCCTGGCCCTGGGCGAAGACCTGGCCAGCGCGGTGGAATCGGCCCTGGCCTACACCTGGCGCACCCTGCGCGATGCCGAGCAACTGGGCCATGGTCAGTTCGTGCCGCGCCGCCTGCCCCTGGACTTCTGCGCATGAGAACCCGGCAATGAAACTGCGTGGCCTCTATGCCATTACCGACAGCCAGTTGCTGGCCGACGGCAAGCTGCTGCCCTATGTCGAAGCCGCCCTGCAGGGCGGCGTACGCCTGCTGCAATACCGCGACAAGTCCGCCGACGAAGCCCGTCGCCTGCGCGAGGCCCAGGCCTTGCGCGACCTGTGCGAGCGCCATGGCGCCACGCTGATCATCAATGACGATGCCGAACTCGCGGCGCGGCTGGGTGTGGGCGTGCACCTGGGCCAGAGCGACGGCTCCCTGGCGGCCGGGCGCGCCCTGCTGCGACCCAAGGCCGTGATCGGCGCCACCTGCCATGCCCAGCTCGAGCTGGCCGAGCAGGCCGCCCGCGAGGGCGCCAGCTACGTGGCCTTCGGTCGATTCTTCGACTCGAAGACCAAGCCGGGCGCGCCGACCGCGACCCTGGAGTTGCTGCAACTGGCACGGTCGCGCCTGAGCCTGCCGATAGCCGCCATCGGCGGCGTGACCCTGGACAACGGCCAGGCGCTGATAGAAGCAGGGGCCGACCTGCTGGCCGTGGTCCATGCCCTGTTCGGCGCCGCGTCGGCGGCCGAGGTGAAGACCCGCGCCGAGGCCTTCAGCGCCCTGTTCGAATCCTGACCCTTTGATTTTTTCAGCCTTCCCGCGCTGCGTCCCGACAGCCCAGGAATAACCCCAGGGGCGAAGCAATTCGTCCTGCCTCGCCTGGAGAACCCCATGTCCCGTTCCGAAGAGCTGTTCCAGCACGCGCAAAAACACATCCCCGGCGGCGTCAATTCGCCGGTGCGCGCCTTTAAAAGCGTCGGCGGCACCCCGCTGTTCTTCAAGCATGCCAGCGGCGCCTATATCACCGACGAAGACGACAAGCGCTATGTGGACTATGTCGGTTCCTGGGGCCCGATGATCCTCGGCCACAGCCACCCCGAGGTGCTCGACGCGGTGCGCAAGCAGCTCGAGCACGGCCTGTCCTATGGCGCCCCGACCGCCCTGGAAACCGAGATGGCCGAACGGGTCTGCGCCCTGGTGCCCTCCATGGACATGGTGCGCATGGTCAGCTCCGGCACCGAGGCGACCATGAGCGCCATTCGCCTGGCCCGCGGCTTCACCGGTCGCGACGACATCATCAAATTCGAAGGCTGCTACCACGGGCATTCCGACAGCCTGCTGGTGAAAGCTGGCTCGGGCGCCCTGACCCAGGGCGTGCCGAGTTCGGCCGGCGTGCCGGCGGACTTCGCCAAGCACACCCTGACCCTGCCATTCAACGACCTGGCCGCGCTCGAACAGAAGTTCAGCGAAGTAGGCCAGCGCGTGGCCTGCGTCATAGTCGAGCCGGTGGCGGGCAATATGAACTGCGTGCCGCCGGCACCGGGCTTTCTCCAGGGCCTGCGCGCACTCTGCGACCAACATGGCGTGGTGCTGATCTTCGACGAGGTGATGACCGGCTTTCGCGTGGCCCTGGGCGGCGCCCAGGCCCACTATGGCGTGACCCCCGACCTGACCACCTTCGGCAAGATCATCGGCGGTGGCATGCCCGTGGGCTGCTTTGGCGGCAAGCGCACCATCATGGAGTGCATCGCACCGCTGGGCCCGGTCTACCAGGCCGGCACCCTGTCGGGCAACCCGCTGGCCATGGCCGCCGGCCTGGCCACCCTGCGCCTGATCAGCCGCCCGGGCTTCCACGCCGAGCTGAGCGACTACACCAGTCGCCTGTTGCAGGGCCTGCAGGAGCGCGCCGATGCGGCCAGTATCCCCTTCGTCACCACCCAGGCCGGTGGCATGTTCGGCCTGTATTTCAGCGGCGCCGACGACATAGTCACCTTCGAGGACGTCATGGCCAGCGACGTCGAGCGCTTCAAGCGTTTCTTCCACCTGATGCTGGACGGCGGCGTTTACCTGGCCCCCAGCGCCTTCGAGGCCGGTTTCACCTCCATCGCCCATGGCGATACCGAGTTGCGCCTGACGCTGGATGCTGCCGAGCGCGCCTTCGCCGCTATGGCCTAACAGGCGGTTGAAAAAACACCTGCTAAGGTCTTGCCGGGCACCCGGCCGGTCAGAAAACCGGCCGTAGCGAGGCTCGCTCGGCCCGTACGGACAAAAAAGCCCGTAAAGGCTTTGTAAGCAGGCCCCCGCTTATTTCATAATGTGACGGCCGGCGCGTTTGCGCCGCCTGCTCCAGCCCGGCGCTGGAGGTTTATTCTGGTTTTTGAGGCGCTTTGATTGCCATGAGTCGCACCGGCCGCACCCTGTCCCTGGGCTGCCTGTTGCTCGTTCTGCCACTGCTGGCCACCGCCGGCGGCAACTCCCTGCTGATCCCGTCGACCGGGCGCTGCACGCTGAACACTCCACCCGAAGACCTGCCCCAAGCCCTCAGTCTCTGCCAGCAGGCGGCCCAGAGTGGCGATGTCGCGGCCGAGTACGAGTTGGGCGAATTCCATTACGACGGCAAGCGCGCACCGCGCGACCTGGCCCAGGCGCTGAACTGGTTCGAGCAGGCTTCGCTGCAGGGGCATGCCCAGGCCCAGTACCGCCTGGGCATGATGTTCTTCCGGGGCGAAGGCGTGCCGGCAAACAATGTGCAGGCCTATATCGTGCTGAAGATGGCCGCCGTCAATGGCGCCGAAGAAGCCCTGGACACCGCCGACCTGGTGGCCGCGCAGATGCGCCGTGACGAGCTGGAAATCTCCACCCAGGTGCTGGGGCAGATCTTTCGCAATTACCTCTTGGAACTGCAGGCCGCCGAGCAGGGCTCGCCCTTCGCACCCTTGCCGTAGCGGCCTTCGGCCGCAGCCATAAGCTGCAAGCTGCAAGCTGCAAGCTATAGAGCATTTTCACCTTAACCTTGCACGCCTTGCGGCTCGTGGCTCGCGGGTTGCACCCGCCCTACCAGAGCTCCGCGCATGATCAGCAGGCTTCTCCGAAGCGCTTTTCGTAGGGAGGGTGGGGCCGCCTAGGTGGGGCCTGCGATACCCATCACCGGGCGGCATGGGTATCGCTTCGCTCAACCTACGCGGTCCGACCCATCCTACCTTGCGGCTTGAAGCTTGAAGCTTGAAGCTTGAAGCTTGAAGCTGAGGATTTATCTCTCCGGCATCGGCATGGGGAAAGGCATCACGTTACTGCTGCCTTTTGCCTCGCTGATTTTCGGCGTGCCGACGCGCTCGACCTCGTCGATGCGTACGATCGCGTGCATGGGCACGAAGCTGCGCACCACGCCCTCGAACTGGGCCTTGAGCTTCTCTTCGCTGGGATCGACCACCACCTGGGTGCGCTCACCGAAGACGAACTCCTCCACCTCCAGGAAACCCCACAGATCGCTTTGATAGATCTGCTTGGCGTACATCTCGTACACCTGGCCCTGGTTCAGAAAGATCACCTTGTAGATGGGGGCTTCGCGCTTGCTCATGGGTGACGGACAACAGCCAGAAAATAAAGGGCGCAAATAGTAACACAGCCATCAGGCAGGCAACGCTAGGAAGCCCGCCGTCTGGCCATTATACTGCGCGGTTCATCGAACCACCCCGACGAACCGGCATGACCAAGAAGCTGTACATCGAAACCCACGGCTGTCAGATGAACGAGTACGACAGCTCGCGCATGGTCGACCTGCTGGGCCAGCACCAGGCCCTGGAAGTCACGGCCCGCGCCGAAGATGCCGACGTGATCCTGCTCAACACCTGTTCGATCCGCGAGCGCGCCCAGGACCGGGTCTACTCCCAGCTCGGCCGCTGGCGCGAACTCAAGCTGGCCAAGCCGGACATGGTGATAGCCGTGGGCGGCTGCGTGGCCAGCCAGGAAGGCGCGGCGATCCGCGACCGCGCGCCCTACGTCGATGTGGTCTTCGGCCCGCAGACCCTGCACCGCCTGCCGGAGATGATCGACGCCGCGCGTGCCACCCAGCAGCCCCAGGTGGACGTGAGCTTCCCGGAGATCGAGAAATTCGACCACCTGCCGGAACCGCGTATCGATGGCCCGAGCGCCTTCGTCTCGATCATGGAAGGCTGCAGCAAGTACTGCACCTTCTGCGTGGTGCCCTACACTCGCGGTGAGGAAGTCAGCCGGCCCTTCGACGACGTACTCAGCGAAATCCTCCATCTGGCCGAAAACGGCGTACGCGAGGTCACCCTGCTCGGGCAGAACGTCAACGGTTATCGCGGCCTCACCCACGACGGCCACAGCGCCGACCTGGCCGAACTGATCCGGGTGGTTGCGGCGATCGACGGCATCGACCGCATCCGCTACACCACCTCGCACCCCCTGGAGTTCTCCGACCGCCTGATCCAGGTGCATGCCGAGGTGCCGGAACTGGTCAAGCACCTGCACCTGCCGGTCCAGGCCGGCTCCGACCGCATTCTCGCGGCGATGAAGCGCAACCACACCGCCCTCGAATACAAGTCGAAGATCCGCAAGCTCAGGGCCGTCTGCCCAGACATCAGCATCACCTCGGACTTCATAGTCGGGTTTCCCGGCGAGACCGAACAGGATTTCGAGCAGACCCTGAAGCTGATCACCGAGGTCGGCTTCGATTTCTCCTATTCCTTCGTCTACAGCGCGCGCCCCGGCACTCCGGCGGCATCCCTGAACAACGAGATACCGGCCGAAACCAACCGCGAACGCCTGGCGCGCCTGCAGCACCTGCTCAACCAGCAGGGCTACGAAATCAGCCGGCGCATGGTCGGCAGCCTGCAGCGCATCCTGGTCAGCGACTATTCGAAGAAGGACCCCGGCTGGCTCACCGGCCGCACCGAGAATAACCGGATCGTCAACTTCCCCTGCGACAATCCGCGCCTGATCGGCCAGTTCGCCACCGTGCATATAGATGAAGCCAGGCCCCATTCCCTGCGCGGCAGCCTGCGCCAAGACTAAATCTTTAGGCGCCCGCGCTTTCACCCCCGGGCGCCTGGGGTTATCCTCCGATCATCACCCCAGCCGACTGGCGGCCACCACACGACCTTGAACGCACCCATAGAACCTCATCGCTTTATCCTCGAACCCTTCGAGGCTCGCCGCTTCGCCAATCTCTGCGGCCAATTCGACGAGCATCTGCGCTTGATCGAACAACGCCTGGCAATCGAGATCCGCAACCGCGGCAATCAATTCGAGCTGCTCGGCCCCCTGGCGCAAACCCTCTCCGCCGAACAACTGCTGCGCCGCCTGTACCGCGAAACCGGTGCAACCGAGCTGTCGCCGGACCTGGTACACCTTTTCCTGCAGGAGTCCGGCGTGGAAGAACTCGTCAATCCCAGCGTCGAAGCCAGCATTGCCCTGCGCACCCGCAAAGGCATGATCCACCCGCGCGGCGCCAACCAGCAGCGCTACGTCAAGTCCATCCTCGACCACGACATCAATTTCGGCATAGGCCCGGCCGGTACCGGCAAGACCTACCTGGCGGTGGCCTGCGCCGTGGACGCCCTGGAACGCGAGCAAATTCGCCGCATCCTGCTGGTACGCCCGGCGGTAGAAGCTGGCGAGAAGCTCGGTTTCCTCCCCGGCTACCTGTCGCAGAAGATCGACCCCTACCTGCGCCCGCTGTACGACGCCCTCTACGAGATGCTCGGCTTCGAACAGGTGGCCAAACTGATCGAGAAACAGGTGATCGAGGCCGCCCCCCTGGCCTATATGCGCGGCCGCACCCTGAACAACAGCTTCATCATCCTCGACGAAAGCCAGAACACCACCCTGGAACAGATGAAGATGTTCCTCACCCGCATCGGCTTCGGCTCCACCGCGGTGATCACCGGCGACATCACCCAGGTCGACCTGCCCCGCGGCACCAAGAGCGGCCTGAGTCATGTGATCGAGGTGCTGCGCGACGTCCCCGGTATCAGCTTCACCCATTTTCTGTCCAAGGACGTGGTCCGCCACCCCCTGGTGCAACGCATAGTCGAAGCCTACGAGCGCTTCGAGCAGCAGGCCGACAGCCCCGCCGCACGCCCCACCGTCGGTGCAGGGCCGCGCGATGCTTGAACTCGACCTGCAACGGGCCAGCCAGGCCGACGCCCCCAGCGATGAGAACTTCCGCCGTTGGTGCGAACTGGCCCTGCGTCAGCGCAGCGCCGACTCAGAGCTGACCATTCGCCTGGTCGACGAACCGGAAGCCCGCGAACTGAACCGCACCTACCGGCACAAGGACTATGCGACCAACGTGCTGTCCTTTCCGGCCGATGTGCCAGATGAATTGCTGGATATCCCGCTGCTCGGCGACCTGGTGATCTGCGTCGCAGTGGTCGCCCGCGAAGCGGCCGAACAGGGCAAGTCCCTGGACGCCCACTGGGCTCATCTGGTCATCCACGGCTGCCTGCACCTGCTCGGCTATGACCATATGGACGAAGCCGAAGCCCTCGAAATGGAAAGCCTGGAACAACAACTGCTCGCCGAGCTGGGTCATCCCGACCCCTACGCCGACGACGAATGACCACCAACGTGCAAGGGATACTGAGTACACACGCATGAGCGAAGATCGATCGAGTAACGGGCAGAAGTCCTGGCTGGGAAAAATCACCCAGGCTTTTGCCCACGAACCGAAGAACCGCCAGGAACTCCTGGCGCTGCTGCGCGAAGCCCACCAGAACAAGCTGCTGGACAGCGAGGCCCTGGCCATAGTCGAGGGCGCTATCCAGGTCGCCGACCTGCAGGTGCGCGACATCATGGTCCCGCGCTCGCAGATGGTCAGCATCAAGGCCGGCCAGACACCCAGGGAATTCCTGCCGGCGATCATCGAGGCCGCCCACTCCCGTTACCCGGTGGTCGGCGAAAGCCTCGACGACGTGATCGGCATCCTGCTGGCCAAGGACCTGCTGCCCCTGGTGCTGCAGGACGATGCCCACAGCTTCAACCTCAAGGACCTGCTGCGCCCGGCCACCTTCGTGCCGGAGTCCAAGCGCCTCAATGTGCTGCTGCGCGAATTTCGCGCCAACCACAACCACATGGCCGTGGTGATCGACGAATACGGCGGCGTGGCCGGCCTGGTGACCATCGAGGACGTGCTCGAACAGATAGTCGGCGACATCGAAGACGAACACGATGTCGAGGAAGACAGCTACATCAAGCCCCTGCCCAGCGGCGATTTCCTGGTCAAGGCGCTGACACCCATCGACAGCTTCAACGAGTCCTTAGCCAGCCGCTTTTCCGACGACGAGTTCGACACGGTCGCCGGCCTGGTGATGAACGCGTTCGGCCATCTACCCAAACGCAACGAAGTGACCGAGATCGGTGACTTCCGCTTCCGGGTACTGAGCGCCGACAGCCGCCGCATCCATCTGCTGCGCCTGACGCCTTTGCTGCGTTGAGACGCTACTGAAGTGCGCTGACAGTGCGCTGACGCGCAGTTGCCACGTGGCGGCCACATAATGCCGCCCACGTCCCGCCTCGAGTTCACAAGGACACCCATGAACTGGATCACCCGCCCCGGCTGGCCGGGCAACCTGCTGGCCCTGGTGGCCGGCGCGCTGACTCCGCTGGCGCTCGCCCCGTTCGACCTCTGGCCACTGGCCCTGCTGTCCATCGCGCTCTTCTACCTGGGCCTGCGCGAGCTGAAGCCCGGGCAGGCGGCGCTGCGCGGCTGGTTTTACGGCTTCGGCCTGTTCGCCGCCGGTACCAGCTGGGTCTATGTCAGCATTCATGACTATGGCGCCGCCTCGCCCCTGCTGGCCGCAGGCCTGACCCTGGCCTTCGTCGCCGGCCTGGGCCTGCTGTTCGCCCTGGCGGGCAGTGTGTGGGCACGCTGGCTGCGACGCAGCGAAGCGCCTTTGGCCGACGCCCTGGCGTTCGCCGCCCTGTGGCTGGCCCAGGAGGCCTTCCGCAGCTGGTTCCTCAGCGGCTTTCCCTGGCTCTATGCCGGCTACAGCCAGCTCGACGGTCCCCTGGCCGGATTGGCCCCCCTGGGCGGTATGTGGCTGATCTCCTTCATGCTGGCGCTGAGCGCCGCACTGCTGATCAACCTGCCGCGCCTGCGCGCGCGCAAGGCCTGGCTGTGCACCGCGCTGGCCTTGCTGCTGGCACCCTGGCTCGCCGCGCTCGCCCTGCAGGGCAAGGCCTGGACCATACCGGCCGGTGAGCCGCTGAGCGTCGCCGCCATCCAGGGCAATGTGCAGCAGAACCTCAAATGGGAGCCCGAGCAGTTGAACGCCCAACTGCGCCTGTACCGCGACCTGAGCCTCTCGGCACGCCCCAGCGACCTGATCATCTGGCCGGAAACCGCGGTACCGGTGCTCAAGGAATTCGCCGAAGACTACCTGGCCAGCATGGCCCGCTTCGCCAACGAGCGTCAGTCCGCGCTGATCACCGGCGTACCGATCCGCCAACTGAACGCCCAAGGCGAAAAACGCTATTACAACGGCATCACTGCGATCGGCATGGGCGAAGGCACCTACCTGAAACAGAAGCTGGTGCCCTTCGGTGAATACGTACCCCTGCAGGACCTGCTGCGTGGCCTGATCGCCTTCTTCGACCTGCCGATGTCCGACTTCGCCCGCGGTCCGGAGGGGCAGCCGTTGCTCCTGGCCAAGGGTTACCGAATCGCCCCCTACATCTGTTACGAGGTGGTCTACCCGGAATTCGCCGCCAGCCTCGCCGCCCAGAGCCACCTGCTGCTGACGGTAAGCAACGACACCTGGTTCGGCACCTCGATCGGCCCCGCGCAGCACCTGCAGATGGCCCAGATGCGTGCCCTGGAGGCAGGCCGCTGGATGATCCGCGCGACCAACAACGGCATCACGGTGCTGATTGACCCGTTCGGCCGGATCACCGCCCGCCTGCCGCAGTTCGAACCCGGCGTGCTCTACGGCGAAGTGGTGCCCATGCAGCAGTTGACCCCCTACCTGCGCTGGCGCGCCTGGCCGCTTTTGATCCTCTGCGGCCTGCTGCTCGGCTGGGCCCTGTTGGCCAACCACAAACCACAAGGCACTTTGTAGCCTGGATAAGCGCAGCGTAATCCGGGACGTCGCCGCCCCGGATTGCGCCAAGGCTTATCCGGGCTACCGACTGAGCGCACCCTACGGAGCCCCGTTTCACCCTGACCTATAGGCTTCACTGAGCGGTTTCCGCCCCTACGGCCGGCCGTAGGCCAAGGGGTATACCAACCGCCCGACCGCCTCGTTGAGCAGCATGCCGTTAAGCCAGAACGCCTTGGCCTCCGGCAGCCAGCCGCCCAGCGGGCGGCCGTTGGGCCCGCCCATGAAACCCAGCGGAGCACTGACCACCTCGAACCCCGCCCGCTCGAAACACCAGCGCGCCCGTGGCATATGGGCGGCCTGGGTCACCAGAAGCACCCGCTTGAGCCCCTGGGGCGCCAACAGCCGGGCCGTCTCGGTTGCGTTCTCCCAGGTGGTGCGGCTGGACGCCTCGCGCCAGCGCACAACCAGGCCGAAGTCCCGCTCCAGGCTGTCGGCCATGATTGCCGCCTCGCTCTGCGGCGTGCCGTAGTGCAGACCGCCACTGGTGAGCAGTGGCAACCCTGAAGCCCGGGCCAGGCGCGCGGCATAGCGCAGACGCTCCATGGCCATCAAGCCGGGCTGGTCCTCGCCCCAGGCGGGATCGCCGCGCTCGCGGCCGGCACCGAGCACCACTATGACCTCGGCGCGACCGGCCA
>DATDTH010000272.1:0-3433 GCA_035290985.1 Pseudomonas sp.
CTTTGCACAGAAAGCGCCCGCAGAAATGGCACGCTGCCCGCGCCTGGTTCTCGCACACCCAGCACTGCATGTCGCCGCTCCTCGTTAGTACTACTTTGTCAGATACGCAGCGGTCGGTGTTGAATGATCCATTCGCGTGCAGCCAGCTCCCACAACCGGTCAACGACCTGGCGATGGACTTCGGCCAGCGAACGCCGCCGCCGATCAGGCCGAGGGGGAAAAAGCCCGGCGGGGCCGACCCCGGCGGACGATTTGCTGCCGCTCGTGCCACTCCAGCCAGACCAGGAAGCTGTAGCTGAGCATCACCAGGACCGCATTGCGATGGAAACCGTGCCACAGCCGACCCTGGTACTGATCCCAGCCCAACAGGCTTTTGGCTTCTTCATGGAACTGCTCGACCCAGTAGCGGCGATGGGTGTACTCCACCATCGTCGCCAGCGGCGTATTCTGCGAGCAGTTGCTCCAGTAGTAATCCCAGTCACCGCCGCCGCGCGTCGGGCGCTGACCCATCAGCCAGCCGACCTGGCGTTGACCGGCGCCGTCGATGCGCCAACAGCGGATGGCGACGAACTTGGCCCGCAGCCACCCTTGACTGCCTTCTCGCCAGCGGATGGTCTGCCACTGCCAGCGCGGCAGAGCCCGCAAGACCTGATCGGCCCGTTGGACCGGCGCCTCCGCACGCCGCGTCAGCGTCACGCTGAAGTTGGCCCGCACCGCCACCACGCAGCGCTCGCGGCGCGCCTCCAAACCGTTCAAAAACTGCGGATTATCCCCATAATCCGCATCGGCCACGACGCAGGCATGCCGCACCCCCAGTTCCCGCGCTTCATCAATCAGCCCCAGCGCGATCTCGAGCTTGGTCTGAAACGCCACGTCGTCCGGGATCTGGCCCGCGGCACGCCGGTCAGGCTCAGCGCACCACGCCTTCGGCAGATACAGCCGCGTCGCCACCGGCCAGGCCAGCGTACGCTCGGCGTAATGGCAGTTGACTGTGACCTGGCAATTGCCCACCTTGCCCAGCGTGCCCGAATACTGGCGCGCCACGCCGACCGAGTGCAGGCCCTGCTTGCCAAAGCCGGTGTCGTCCACCACCAGCACCCCGTCGCCTTCCGTTTTCATCGTGCACAGTTTCTTGACCCGCTGCCGGTTCAACTCCCGCTCGTCCCAGGTCATCTGGGTCAGCAAGCCCTGCAGTTGCTGTTCGCTGGTGCCGGGCACCACCTCGGCCAGCGTATCGCAATTCTTGTTCGGGTGTTCGGTCAGCAGACCGGTCAGGTAGCGTTCCATCGCCGTCCGGCTTTCGCGGCGCTGAAACAAAACCCGGAAGTCGCTCAGAAACTCATCCAGCTCTGGCATCGGCTCGCTCGGAGCCTGGGGCATGCGCTTCGGTTTCGCCATGCCCCACAGTCTAACCGATCAAACTGACAAAGTAGTACTACGCAGGATGTCCCCTTGCTCCGCGAGAAGGTAGCCGCCAGCCTCGGCCGCGAACAGTAGTCCCCAGATCTATCTCCAACGGGCCGGGCATGCAACTGCGGACCGGTTGAACTCTGTCGGTTCTTCTAAAGTTTGGCACTGGAAGGGGCCTCGCCACGCGTGGTTGCCCCTAAAGTTTGGCACTCGTGTCCTCAAAGTTTGGCACTGGCCTATGCCGTGTCCCGAAAGATTGGCACTGACCTAAAGTGAGCGAAATTCGTCGTCTTCAAAGTTTGGCACTGGCCTAACACGGTAGGCTGGACTCGAGCGGCGTTCTTCTTCGATTAGGCCAGTGCCAAACTATTGGCGCACTCTTACGTCAATGACTAACGGCGTTGCCTGCCGCAGCCGACACGGGCTAGTGCTGCGGAACTGACGCGTCTCTCTCGCAGGCCGGGCCATTGGCCAACATTGACGAGGGGAGCGACGCAGAACTGAATCGCATCGTGCACGAAGTCCGGGCCGAATTGCATGCGCGTGGCGGTTGAACCGGACATTCCGAACGACTCCGACCCGATCGCTGAACTGGCCCGCCGCGGTGTTCGGGTCGCGTGCGCCGCCGAATTCCTGAACCACCTGGAAATCGCCTGAGGCGCCATAAGTGGAGCGACGTGACCTCCGATCCTTACCCCCCGCCTGTTGGTAAACTGTTGACCTACGGCGACTGCCGCAACTTCCGGCAGTGGCCCGATTACCTTGCCCTCGGCCTCGGCCCTGAACACGTCCCCGACCTCATCCGCATGGCGACGGACCCAGACCTGAACTGGGCGGACTCGGAAAGCCTGGAGGTTTGGGCGCCCGTGCATGCCTGGCGTGCGCTGGGTCAACTGCGCGCCGAGGCTGCCATCGAGCCGCTCCTGGCGCTTTTCCACGAGTTGGAAGACAGCGATTGGGCTCCTGAACTCTCTGAAGTCTTCGGGCTGATTGGCCCGACCGCCATCCCGGCCCTCATGGCTTACCTGACCGACCCACAACATGGCCTGTATCCGCGCGCCTACGCCGCCGACAGCCTCGGCGAAATCGCCAAGCACCACCCGGAAGCTCGTGCCGCCTCCCTGGCCGCACTCATTCATGAGTTCGAGCGCTTTGCCGATAACGAGCCGGAACTCAACGGCTTCATCCTGGCTGCGCTGTTGGACCTGAATGCTGTCGAGGCCGCGCCACTGATCGAGCGCGCCTTTGCCGCCGGGCGGGTAGATGTATTTATCGCCGGCGATTGGGAAGAGGTGCAGATCGAATTTGGCCTCAAAGCCGAGCGCTCCACGCCGCGGCACCGCTGGCCGTGGGCGGAAGAGTTCGACCGCCTGTTGCGTGGCGCGCAGCCTGGCCCGTCGGCAGATGAAATCTCACAACGGCTGCTGGCCTGGCAACCCCCTGCTGCCGAGGCCGGTGCGGCCACGCACAAGCGCAAACGACGCCGAAGGCGGAAGGGCTGACAGCCTGCTTCACGGAATCTGCCTTCAAGAGCGCTGCCGCGCGCCGCATACTCCTGCGCCCGACCCACAGCTAAAATGATATGGGCACAGATGACCGCCATGCGCGCCTCCATGTCGGCGGGCAGGTCGCCATCTCTGTCGGCTAATATCGCCTCGGCGATCGGATAGGCAGCTGAACCCTCGCTCATTTTGCTTCTCCTCAATTTGCCTCAGTCCGGCTATCCGCTGGACCGGGCGTTATTCGGCTTGGCCTCCTCATGAATCACTATGCGAATCAGTCCGAATGCGCCGCGGAATAATTGGGCAACAGTATGAAGCGATGTGACTTGAAAAACTTGAATGGTTCGCCTTGCGCCGGCCGTTGCAGTCAACCAGCAAGCGTTCACGGGCCGTCCCGGGCGAGTGTGTATACCTGCACCGCTGGAGGGGAGTAGTAGCTGGCGCGGATTGACGAGCAGTTTCAGGCGGGCTTGTCAGTGTCAGAAGCCAAAGCGTGTCTCATAATCCGCTCCACCGAAAAG
>DATDTH010000273.1:0-4907 GCA_035290985.1 Pseudomonas sp.
CCACCGGAATGTTCCAGACCGCCGCGACCCGCAGCAGGGCCTTGATGTCCGGGTCGTGGGGTTGCTGCTCGAAGGGATCCCAGAAGAACACCAGCAGGTCCACCCGGCGTTCGGCGATGCGCGCGCCCAGTTGCTGGTCGCCCCCCAGGGGGCCGCTGAGCATGCTTTCGATGGGCAGGCCGAGACGCCGGCCCAGCAACAGGCCGGTGGTGCCGGTGGCGAGCAGCTCGTGCCGGGCCAGGCGCGCGCGCTGGCGTTCGCTCCAGTCCAGCAGGAAGGGCTTGCAATGGTCATGGGCCACCAGCGCGATGCGCTTGCGTGCCGGCAACTGCGCGGTGGTGAAGGCTAGGGGTTGCATAAAGGGTTCTCGCGGTCAGGGTGCGCGGAAAAATTGTAGGAGCCAGCTTGCTGGCGAAGTTTTTCAGGGGGCGTCACAGAGCGCCAGGCAGCTATCGAGCATGCGGTTGGAAAAGCCCCATTCGTTGTCGTACCAGGCCATGACCTTCAGCAGCTTGCCGCTGACCTTGGTGTGGTTGGCATCGAAGATCGACGACAGCGGGTTGTGATTGAAGTCGCAGGACACCAGCGGCAGGCTGTTGTAGCCCAGGATGCTGGAGTGCTGGCTGGCGGCGAGCATCAGGGCGTTGACCTGCTCGGCGCTGGTCTCGCACCGCAACTGCAGGGTCAGGTCGATCAGCGAGACATTGATCACCGGCACCCGCACGGCCATGCCGGTGAGCTTGCCGGCCAGCTCCGGCAGCACCAGGCCGACCGCCTCGGCGGCGCCGGTCTTGGTCGGGATCATCGACTGGGTGGCCGAACGGGCCCGGTAGGGGTCGCTGTGGTAGACGTCGGAGAGGTTCTGGTCGTTGGTGTAGGCATGGATAGTGGTCATCAGGCCGTGTTCGATGCCCAGCTCGCGGTGCAGCACCTGGGCCACCGGGGCCAGGCAGTTGGTGGTGCAGGAGGCATTGGAGATAATCTGGTGGGACTGGCGCAGAATGTCGTGATTGACGCCGTAGACCACTGTGGCGTCGGCGCCTTTGCCCGGGGCCGAGATGATCACCTTGCGCGCGCCGGCGCTCAGGTGCGCGGCGGCCTTGTCCCGGTCGGTGAACAGCCCGGTGCATTCGAATACCAGGTCGATCTGCTGGGCCTTCCAGGGCAGCTCGGCCGGGTTGCGGATGGCGCTGACGGCGATGGCGTCGCCGTTGATCAGCAACTGCTCGCTGTCATGCTGCACCGAGCCGTCGAAAATGCCGTGTACGCTGTCGTATTTGAACAGGTGGGCATTGATCGCGCTGTCGCCCAGGTCGTTGATCGCCACCACCTGCAGGCGCTGGCGGTAGCTCTGGGTGTACAGGGCGCGTAGTACATTACGGCCGATGCGGCCGAAACCGTTGATGGCGATACGCAGGGTCATGTCGAGGTCCTTTCTGATTATTTTTTGTTTGAATTACAAGATTATTCTCGTTCTGATAGAAATCAAGCGTTTTAAATGGCAGTATTTTGTTAAAGATACAAACCTATTCCGATTCGTTCGTCTGGAGTTCATGCCATGCATCCCCGCGTACTTGAGGTAACCGACCGCCTGATCGCCCGTAGCCGCGCGACCCGCGAACGTTACCTGGCGCTGATCCGTTCGGCCGCCAGCGAGGGGCCCCAGCGCGGCAAGCTGCAGTGCGCCAATTTCGCCCACGGCGTGGCCGGCTGTGGCAGTGACGATAAACAGACCCTGCGCCTGATGCAGGCGGCCAATGTGGCGATCGTCTCGGCCTATAACGACATGCTCTCGGCCCACCAGCCCTACGAGCATTACCCCGCGCAGATCAAGCAGGCCCTGCGCGAGATAGGTTCGGTGGGGCAGTTTGCCGGCGGTGTGCCGGCCATGTGCGATGGGGTCACCCAGGGTGAGCCGGGCATGGAGCTGGGTATCGCCAGCCGGGAAGTGATCGCCATGTCGACCGCGGTGGCGCTGTCGCACAACATGTTCGACGCGACCCTGTGCCTGGGCATCTGCGACAAGATAGTGCCCGGCCTGCTGATGGGGGCCCTGCGCTTCGGTCACCTGCCGACCCTGTTCGTGCCGGGCGGACCCATGCCCTCGGGCCTGTCGAACAAGGCCAAGGCCGATGTGCGCCAGCGTTACGCCGAAGGCAAGGCCAGCCGCGAGGAGCTGCTGGCGGCCGAGATGGAGGCCTACCACAGCCCTGGCACCTGCACCTTCTACGGCACGGCCAATACCAACCAGCTGCTGATGGAGGTGATGGGCCTGCATTTGCCTGGCGCCTCCTTCGTCAATCCCGATACGCCCCTGCGCGATGCCCTGACCCGCGAAGCGGCGCAGCAGGTCACCCGCCTGACCCGCCAGGGCGGCCAGTTCACGCCTCTGGGCGAAATCGTCGACGAGCGCTGCCTGGTCAATTCCATAGTCGCCCTGCACGCCACCGGCGGCTCGACCAACCACACCCTGCATATGCCGGCCATCGCCCGGGCGGCCGGGATCCAGTTGACCTGGCAGGACATGGCCGACCTGTCGGCGGTGGTGCCGACCCTGGCCCACGTTTATCCCAACGGCAAGGACGACATCAACCATTTCCAGGCCGCCGGCGGCATGGCCTTCCTGATCCGCGAACTGCTGGATGCCGGCCTGCTGCATGATGAGGTCAATACCGTGGCCGGCCCCGGGCTGCGCCGTTACACCCAGGAGCCGTTCCTCGACCAGGGCCGGCTGGTCTGGCGCGACGGGCCGACCCGCAGCTTCGATGAAAAAGTGCTGCGTCCTGCGGCGCGGCCCTTCTCGGCGGAGGGCGGTTTGCGGGTGATGACCGGCAACCTGGGGCGCGGGGTGATGAAGGTGTCGGCCGTGGCGCCCGAACACCAGGTGGTCGAGGCGCCGGCGCGGGTGTTCCAGGATCAGCAGGCGCTGGCCGATGCCTTCAAGGCCGGCGAGCTGGAGTGCGACATGGTGGCGGTGATGCGCTTCCAGGGGCCGCGCTGCAACGGCATGCCGGAGTTGCACAAGATGACGCCCTTTCTCGGTGTGCTGCAGGACCGCGGCTTCAAGGTCGCGCTGGTCACGGACGGGCGCATGTCCGGGGCCTCGGGCAAGATCCCGGCGGCCATCCATGTCTGCCCCGAGGCCTTCGACGGCGGTCCGCTGGCGCGGGTGCGCGACGGCGACCTGATCCGGGTCGACGGTGTGAACGGTGAGCTGCGGGTGCTGGTGGACGAGGCCGAATGGGCCGCCCGGGAGCCCACGGTCGCTGTGCCGGACAGTGGCGAGGGCTGCGGTCGCGAGCTGTTCGCCTTTATGCGCCTGGCCTTCAGCTCCGCGGAGCAGGGCGCCAGCGCCTTCACCACCAGCCTGGATTCGCTGCAATGAAGCTGGCCCTGGTCGGTGACATAGGCGGAACCAACGCCCGTTTCGCCCTCTGGCGCGCGGATCGCCTGGAGGCGGTGCGGGTCATGGCCGTGGCGGACCATGCCGGGCCGGAGCAGGCGATCCGTGCCTACCTGGCCGAACAGGGGTTGCCCCTGGGCGCGGTGACGGCCGTGTGCCTGGCCTGTGCCGGGCCGGTCGATGGCGATGAATTCCAGTTCACCAACAGCCACTGGCGCCTGAGTCGGGCGGCCTTCTGCCAGGGTCTGCAGCTCGAGCAGCTGCTGCTGATCAACGATTTCTCGGCCATGGCCCTGGGCATGACCCGGCTGCGGGACGACGAACGGCTGCTGGTCTGCCCCGGCCTGGCCGAGCCGGAGCGCCCGGTGGTGGTAATAGGCCCCGGCACCGGGCTGGGCGTCGGCACCCTGCTGGACCTGGGCGGGGGGCGCTGGATGACCTTGCCGGGGGAGGGCGGGCATGTCGACCTGCCCATTGGTACCCTGCGCGAGGAGTCGCTGTGGAAATACCTGCTGATGGAGCTCGGCCATGTGCGGGCCGAGGACGTGCTCAGCGGCGCCGGCCTGCTGCGGCTCTATCGCGCCAGTTGCGCCCTGGATGGCCGGGTGGCGAAGTGGAGCACGCCGGCCGAAGTCACGGCGGCGGCCCTGGCCGGCGAGCCGGCCGCGGTCGCGGTGCTGGAGCAGTTCTGCTGCTGGCTGGGGCGGGTGGCCGGCAACAATGTGCTGACCCTGGGCGCGCGCGGCGGGGTCTACATAGTCGGTGGGGTGGTGCCGCGCTTCGCCGAGTTTTTCCGGGCCAGCGGCTTTGCCCGCAGCTTCGCCGACAAGGGACCCATGAGCGCCTATTTCCAGGGCATTCCGGTCTGGCTGGTGACGGCGCCCTATGCGGGCCTGACGGGCGCGGGGGTGGCGCTGCAGCAGGCGTTTGCGTAGGGTGCGGCGTGCGCACCTCTCACACGAATAAGGATGGCGGATGAGCCAGGCCGGTAAATCGATTCTGCTGGTGGATGACGACCAGGAGATCCGCGAGCTGTTGCAGGCCTACCTGAGCCGCGCCGGCTTCGGCGTGCGCACTGTGGGCGATGGCGCGGGTTTTCGCCAGGCCCTGGGCGAGGAGTCCGCCGACCTGGTGATCCTCGATGTGATGCTGCCGGACGAGGACGGCTTCAGCCTCTGCCGCTGGGTGCGCCAGCACCCGCGCCTGGCCCAGGTGCCGATCATCATGCTCACCGCCAGCTCCGACGAAGCCGACCGGGTGATCGGCCTGGAGCTGGGAGCCGACGACTACCTGGGCAAGCCCTTCAGCCCACGGGAATTGCAGGCCCGGATCAAGGCCCTGCTGCGCCGCGCGCAGTTCGGCCAGGAGCGTCCCCGTGGCGAGGTGCTGGCCTTCGATGAGTGGCGACTGGATATGGTCAGCCACCGGCTGTTCCACCTGGATGGCGAGGAGGTGCTGCTCTCGGGGGCCGACTTCGCCCTGCTCAAGCTGTTTCTCGACCACC
>DATDTH010000274.1:0-2170 GCA_035290985.1 Pseudomonas sp.
GGTGCGTGTCTCGGGTCCATTCCCGAGCCGTGCGCTTTACCTGATCTGCGAGGCCGAGCGGGAGAAACCCTGCAGCCTGCGCGACGAAGCGGGCGCCACGCTGTTCGAGGCCTATATCGATGAGCTGCGCGAGCTCGACGACGGCCGCTGGCTGGCCCGTCGGGAGGGTCTCTGGCGCGTGCTCGATGCCCAGGGCCAGGCGGTTGGTGACAGCGTTTATAGCGATGGGCTCGGTTACTACCAGCGGCTTCGCCCTTTGGTCTCGGCTACCCGGGTGCCGGTTTGGCCGATCTGGATGAGTGCTTACCGGGTGGCCGATAGCGGCAAGCGCCTCTTGCCGGACTCGGAGGTAAAAGGTTTCCTGCACAGTGACGGCAGCTTCCACCCGGTGCCGCAGGCGACCCATGAGTACCGGCTATGCCCGGACACCTGGCGAGTCAACGATGCAGCCGAGGAACCGAGCTACTGGCTGGTCGACGCCCGGGGCCAGCGCCTGGGGCCGATGCCCGATGACGGCTGGCAGCCTGTTGAAGCTCACCCTGGTTGGTTTATCGCCCACAAGGAGGGTCGCCAGGAGGCCCTGGTGGATTGCCGGGGAGCCCGCCTGTTCGAGGACCCCCAAGTGCGCGAACTGAAGCCCATGGGTATCGGCTTTGCCGGCACCCTGGCCGATGAGACCGGGCCGCGGGTCTGGATCGACGCGCAGTTGCGCAAGCACCTGCTGCCCGAGGGCAGTCGCATCCAGCTGGCGGATGCCGACGGCGACCTGCTGCTGGTGCAGACGGAGCAAGGGATGCGCCTGTACAACCTGGCGCAGGCCGGCTTCGTCGGCGCCCCTTTCGAGCACGCCGAGGGCATTTCCGCCCGAGGCGTGATCTTCAACCGCGCGGGCTATCACGGCCTGATGGATGGTCAGGGGCGGGAGCTGCTGGCACCGAAATACTACGAGGTGATCCTGTGGGGCGCTGACCGCATCTGGAGCCGGCGCTACCTGGCCGACGGGATCGAGGGCAGCGTGGCGAGCCTGCACGATGCCACGGGGCGGGTGCTGGGCAGTTGGCAGGATGCCGGCGTCGAGTTGGTGCCCACCTGGCGTGGCGACACCGATACCCAGGCGGTGACGCACCTGATCGGCAATACCTACCAGACCGAGCAGGGTGCCTACTTCCCCCAGCAATGGGTGGACCGCAACGGCGGGGTGCTGCTGACGGCCCTGACCTGTCCGGGCGAGGACCTCGGCTCGGTGCTCGCCAGCGGCTCCGGCCTGCTGGAAAGCCAGGGGGAACCGCGCCATCACGGCGGCCAATGCGTGATGCCGGCGGCCATACGCGCGGCCATAGCCATGCGCCCAGGTCAGGCGGACTGAGGGTGTCTCCCCTCGTCCATTTATGGGAGAGGGGCTCACCAGGGGGCGGCCCTGCTTTATTTATGGGCTCCCGGATCTAGTGGCCATTCGCGCTGTCTGTTGCCACGCCATCCGATCGAGCCCCGTGCTCGGTTTATCCGAACACGCGATAAGTGAGCCGTCATGCTGGGTCCCGTTGTTTTTTCCAAGGCCAGGCGCGGCCTCGACCGCTGCCGGGCCGCCTGTGCCGCGTTGCTGTTGGCCACGCTGTTCGCGGCCATCCCGGTCAATGCCGATGATGAAGAACTGATCGCGCTGATCAACGACTACCGTGCTGCCCCCCAGCACTGCGACGGCTGGAGAACCCGCCCCGTCAGGCCCTTGGTCGGCGATCGGCGCCTGGCCACCGAGCGGGTGAGCTCCGAGCGGCAGTTGGAGCGCGCATTGCAGCGGTCCGGTTACCAGGCGCTTCGGGTGCAGGTGCTCGCCGTGTCGGGTGCGCGCGATTCCTATGCCGCGCTCGACGCGCTTGCGCAGTATCACTGCGACGCGCTGCTGAGCCCCCATTACAGCGAGGTCGGGGTTTCACGCCGCGGCGGCAGCTGGCAGCTGGTGCTCGCCCAGCCCTTGCGTGACAACGAGCGGCAGGCGCGGCCGGATTGGCAGGCGCAACGGGATCGAGACGACCGGGACTATCACGACGACCGGGAAGACCGGGACTATCCGGAGTATCGAGGGGATCGGGACGATCCGGACTATCAAGAGGATCGAGACGCCCCCGCCTATCGACAGGATCGAGGCGGCCAAGAACAGCCACAGGCGCGG
>DATDTH010000275.1:0-2973 GCA_035290985.1 Pseudomonas sp.
GTCCACCCACCTGACCGGGCAGATTCCGTTCAAGACCGTCTATGTGCATGGCCTGGTGCGCGACGGCCAAGGCCAGAAGATGTCCAAGTCCAAGGGCAACGTGCTCGACCCGCTGGATATCGTCGACGGCATTACCCTGGATGAACTGCTGGAGAAACGCACCAGCGGTATGATGCAGCCCAAGCTCGCCGAGAAGATCGCCAAGCAGACCCGCGCCGAGTTCCCCGATGGCATCGCCGCCTATGGCACCGACGCCCTGCGCTTCACCAACCTGGCGCTGGCCTCCACCGGCCGCGACGTCAAGTTCGACATGGGCCGGGTCGAGGGCTACCGCAACTTCTGCAACAAGCTGTGGAACGCCGCCAATTTCGTGGTCGAGAACATCGAGGGCCAGGACACTGGCGTGGGCGCAGAGCCTATCGAGCTGTCCTCGGTGGACCGCTGGATCATCAGCCAGTTGCAGCGCACCGAGGCCGAGGTGACCCGCCAGCTCGACCAGTTCCGTTTCGACCTGGCCGCCCAGTCGCTCTACGAGTTCGTCTGGGACCAGTACTGCGCCTGGTACCTGGAGCTGGTCAAGCCGGTGTTCTGGGACGAAACCACCTCGGCCGAGCGCCTGCGCGGCACCCGCCGCACCCTGGTGCGCGTTCTGGAAGTGATACTGCGCCTGGCCCACCCCTTTATGCCCTTTATCACCGAGGAAATCTGGCAGCGGATCAAGGTGCAGGCCGGTGCCAGCGGCGACACCATCATGCTGCAGGACTGGCCGGTGGCTAACGAGAGCCGCATCGACGCCGCCGCCGAAGGCGATATCGAGTGGGTCAAGCAGTTGATGCTCGGCGTGCGGCAGATTCGTGGCGAGATGAAGATCTCCATGGCCAAGCGCATCGACATCATAGTCGCCAACGCCAGCAGCGAAGACCTGCGCCGCCTGAACGACAATGCCCCGCTGCTGAACAAGCTGGCCAAGCTGGAGTCGGTGCGCGTGCTGGCGGCCGGCGAAGAGGCCCCGATGTCCGCCACCACCCTGGTCGGCGAGATGGAAGTGCTGGTGCCCATGGCCGGGCTGATCGACAAGGACGCTGAACTGGCGCGCCTGGACAAGGAAATCCAGCGCCTGGACGGCGAGGTCGGCCGGGTCGGCGGCAAGCTGGCCAACCAGGGCTTCGTCGCCAAGGCGCCGGCCGAGGTGCTCGACAAGGAGCGCGCCAAGCTCGCCGAAGCGGAACAGGCACTGGGCAAGCTCAAGGAGCAACGCGAGCGCATCGCCAGCCTCTAAGCTATAACCAAGGCCCGCCCATGCGGGCCTTGTGTTTTCAGTCCACCCGGAAAGGAGTTCCGCCAGCATGATCATGCTGAAATTCGAATCGACCCTGCCCATCTCGCGCGAGCTGGCCTGGCAATGGATCACCGACGCCGACGCCCTGCGCGCGGAAATGCGCCCACTCCTGAAGATGACGGTGCCCAAGGGCCGCCACAACCTCGCCGGTATCTCCCCGGGCCAGCCGCTGTTCACCAGCTGGCTCTGGCTGTTCGGCCTGCTGCCCCTGGGCGCCTCGCGCCTGACCCTGACACAGGTTCGCCCCGGCGAAGGCTTCATCGAGGAATCGCCCATGACCGCCCTGCGCTATTGGCGCCATGAGCGGCGGATCGATACCGACCCTGAACATCCGCGGCAGGTTCGCCTGGTGGATGAACTGCGGGTCGAGCCCTACTTCGCCCCCCGGCTGCTCAGGCTGTTCCTGACCGCCTTCTTCAACAACCGCCACCGCGTGCTGCGCAAGCGCTGCATCGGCCTGCCCCCGGCGCTGCCCGAGCCTGCGGCCAAGCCCGCGCAAAAAACCCGAAAACCCCGCATGCCCAAGCCGGCAAAAGCCAAACCCGCGGCGGCCGCGGCCAGCAAAGCGAAAACACCGAGGGCCCGGAAACGGCCTCCGACCGATCAGTAGAGAAGATGCAATGGACGTCAGCAAAACCAAGAGCAGTTTCTACCGCCGCCTCTACGTGGCCCACCTGATCGACAACGGCGTGGCCAGCGTGCCGGCCCTGGTGGAAGCGACCGGCATGCCGCGGCGCACCGCCCAGGACACCATCGCCGCCCTCGCCGACCTGGACATCGACTGCGTATTCGAACAGCAGGACGGTGGCAGCCACCAGGCCGGGGCCTATGTGATCCGCAGCTGGGGGGCCATCGACAAGGACTGGATCCGTCACCACCTGGCCCGGATCAAGGACGTGCTGGGCTACCCCTGACGGCCACGGTTTTCGAGCCAGGACGCTTAGGGCTTGAGTCGCGGGCCGCCTGTGCCCTACCCTGTGCCGCCGCTGGACTTGCTCCACACGTGGAAGCCCGCCGCCGCCCGCGAAAAAAATACCGCTGCACCCTTCTAAAAACTGCCGAGCGAGCCGGTGCGACCGTCGACTCGGCATCAGCCTTATGGAAGCGCGCCCATGTATGCCTTGATGGCCCTGATCTTCGTTCTCGGTTACCTCTGTATTGCCTTCGAGCACCCCTTGAAGATCGACAAGGCGGCCTCCGCCCTGCTGACCGCGGTCCTCGCCTGGACCCTGCTGGTGCTGGGCGCCGACAGCATACTGCCGATGCTGCAGGGCGGCTCGGCCGGCGACAACACTCACCATGTGGTCGAGGAACTGCGCCATCACCTGGGCGAGATTTCCGAGATCCTGTTCTTCCTGCTCGGCGCCATGACCATAGTCGAACTGGTCGATGCCCATGAGGGCTTCAAGGTCATCACCGACCGCATCCGCACCAGTAAGCGGGTGTACCTGCTCTGGCTGGTCGGCTTCATCACCTTCTTCCTCTCCGCCGTGCTGGATAACCTGACCACCACCATCGTCATGGTCTCCCTGCTGCGCAAGCTGATCGACGACCGCCAGGAACGCTGGTTCTATGCCGGCATCGTAGTCATCGCCGCCAACGCCGGCGGCGCCTGGTCACCGATAGGCGACGTG
>DATDTH010000276.1:0-2281 GCA_035290985.1 Pseudomonas sp.
TGCAGGCTGTGGGCAGCGTTGCCGAGCACCACCAGATGGGGACGCACCTGCTCCTGGGCCTCGACCAGCGCCAATGGATACAGATGACGCGCACCGACCTTGCACAACGCCCCCAGACGATAGCCAAAGGCCGCTTGCAGCTCATCCAGAAATGCCCGCTCGGGCAGCGCCGCCAGAAGTTCAGCATCGGCACCCGGACGGGTCCAGACCAGCGCGCAGCGATTGTCCGCCAACGGCAGCATGGCCATCGGGCCGGCCTCGGTGAAGCGCTCGAAGGCCTGGCCCTGGTGCGCTTCACTGGGGGTGATATTGGCGATCAGGGCGCTCTGCTGATAGGGCCGCTGGGTCACGGCAATGCCCAGTTGCTCGCGCAGACCGGAGCGGCCGCCGTCGGCCAGAATGGCCAGGTCACACTCAAGGCTGGCGCCGTCCTTGAGGGTCAGGCGATAGCCATCTCCAAGGCTGTGCATGGCCACGACTTCGTCTGGGCAACGCCAGCTGATCACGTCTTTATCCAGGGCCTGCCACAGGCAATGGCCGAGCCAGGCGTTTTCCACCACATAGCCCAAGGCCGGCACACCTTCGTCAGCGGCACTCAAACGTGCGGCGCCGAAGCGACCACGGTCGGACACGTGGATCTGCGCAATCGGCTCGGCGCGCTCGCTGATGCTCGGCCAGATGCCCAGGCGCTGGTAGATCTGCCGAGTGCCGTAGGACAGCGCGGTGGAGCGCGCATCGTAGCTAGGCTGATAACTGTCGCCGGGGGCGAAGGGCTCGATCAGTACGATGCGCCAGCCGCGGGCCTTGGCCCCGGCCTGCAGGGCCAGGGCCAGGCTCGCGCCGACCAGGCCGCCACCGATGATCGCCAGGCTCGCACGGGTCGTGGTCATGACCTCAGGCCGCCTGGGTGCGTGCGGCGGCCATCAGGGCCTCGATCTCGGCGACCGTCTTGGGCACGCCCGTGGTGAGGATCTCGCAACCGCCCTTGGTCACCACCACGTCGTCCTCGATGCGCACGCCGATACCACGCCATTTCTTCGCCACGTTTTCGTTGTCGCTGGCGATATAGATGCCCGGCTCGACGGTCATGGCCATGCCCACTTCCAGCACCCGCCATTCGCCATCGACCTTGTAATCGCCCACATCGTGCACGTCCATGCCCAGCCAATGCCCGGCTCGGTGCATGTAGAACGGCTTGTAGGCCTCGCGGGCGATCAGGTCCGCGACCTCGCCCTGCAGCAGGCCCAGCTCGACCAGGCCGGCGGTGATCACTTGCACCGTAGCTTCATGGGCCTGGTTCCAGTGCTTGCCCGGGGCGATCTGGGGAAAGGCCGCTTCCTGGGCGTCGAGCACCAACTGGTAGATGGCCTTCTGCTCGACCGAGAAGCTGCCGCTGGCCGGAAAGGTGCGGGTGATGTCGCTGGCGTAGCAGTCGATTTCGCAACCGGCATCGATCAGCACCAGGTCGCCGTCCTTGAGCACGGCATCGTTCTCACGGTAATGCAGGATGCAGGCATTGCGCCCGGCGGCGACGATCGAGCCGTAGGCCGGCATTTTCGCGCCGCCCTTGCGGAACTCGTAGTCCAGCTCGGCTTCCAGGTGGTATTCGTGCAACCCGGCGCGGCTGGCCTGCATGGCGCGCACATGGGCGCGGCAGGAAATCGCCGCGGCCTCGCGCATCACCTTCACTTCGGCCGCCGACTTGTACAGCCGCAGGTCATGGAGCAGATGGCCGAGGGCGACGAACTCGTTCGGCGGCTGCGCGCCCTGGCGGGCCTTGGAGCGGATCACGTTGATCCAGTCCATCAGGTGCCGGTCGAATTCCGCGTGGGTACCCATGGAGTAGTAGACCCGCTCGCGCCCCTCGATCAGGCCCGGCAGGATGTCGTCGATATCGCCGATGGGAAAGGCATCGTCGGCTCCGTACTGGCTGATGGCGCCGTCCTGGCCGGCGCGCAGTCCGTCCCAGAGCTCACGCTCGGGATTGCGCTCGCGGCAGAACAGCACGTATTCGCCATGCTCGCGCCCGGGAATCAGCGCGATCACCGCCTCCGGCTCGGGAAAGCCGCTGAGGTACTGGAAGTCGCTGTCCTGGCGGTAGACGTGCTCGACATCGCGGTTGCGAATATAGACCGGCGCCGCCGGCAGGATGGCGATGCTGTTGGGTTCCATCTGGTCCATCAGCGCCTTGCGCCGACGGGCATATTCCGACTTGGGGATCATGGGCAGCCGCTCGTGTCAGTGCAGGATGGGCGTGGGCGCCGGCGCGGCGCGCTTGGCG
>DATDTH010000277.1:0-3615 GCA_035290985.1 Pseudomonas sp.
CGGCCGACTTCGTCGACCCCGGCCACGAGGGCTTCGACCAAGCTGAAATCCAGGCCCAGCTGCATCAGACGCGCCCTATCAGGTTCAACACGGCGCCAGCGGCCTGCGCCGAGGCATCCCGACGCAGGGCCCGATGAATCACATCGAAGCCCTCGGTCTGCACCGCGCCGCTGTCCAGCAAGGGTGCCAGCACCTGGGCCAGGGCCTGCGGAGTGGCCGCCTCCTGCAGCATCTCGGGAACCAGCAGGCGCTCGGCCAGCAGATTGGGCAGCGAGAAGAACGGGCTACGCACCAGGCGCTTGAGGATGCGGTAGGTCAGGGGCGCCACCTTGTAGGCAACCACCATGGGCCGCTTGTACAGCAGGGCCTCCAGGGTTGCGGTGCCCGAGGCGATCAGCACCGCATCGCAGGCCGCCAGGGCCTCGTGGGAGCGGCCATCGAGCAGGGTCAGCGGCAGGTTGCGCCCGGCCAGCAGTTGCTCCAGCTGCTGGCGTCGCTCGGGCCCGGCGCAGGGCAGCACGAAATGCAGGCCGGGGCGCAGGCTGCGCAGGCGCTCGGCGGTGTCGAGGAACAAGGCGCCGAGGCGCGCCACTTCGCCGCCGCGGCTACCGGGCATCAACGCCACCACCGACTGGTCCAGGGGCAAGCCCAGGGCCGCACGGGCCGCCGCGCGATCGGCCTGGGCCGGGATCAGGTCGGCCAGGGGATGACCGACGAAACGCACCGGCACCTGGTGGGCATCGTAGAACTGCGCCTCGAAGGGAAACAGGGTCAGCATCAGGTCGCAGCCTTCGCGGATCTTCAGTACCCGCTTCTGCCGCCAGGCCCAGACCGAGGGACTGACGTAATGCACGGTCTTGATCCCGGCGCGGCGCAACTTGAGTTCCAGGTGCAGGTTGAAGTCCGGCGCGTCGATGCCGATGAAGACATCGGGCTTTTCCGCGATCAGGGTACGGATCAGGCGCTTGCGCCGGGCCAGCAGTTCCGGCAGCCGGCCAAGCACCTCGACCAGGCCCATCACGGCCAGGCGCTCCATGGGAAAGTAAGGGACCAGGCCCTCGGCCTGCATCAGCGGTCCGCCAACGCCGATGAATTCGATGGCCGGATGCCGGGCTTTCAGGGCCTGCATCAGACCGGCGCCGAGTATGTCTCCGGACGCCTCGCCCGCCACCAGGGCGACTCGCAATATGGCGGCCATGGTCAGCGGGTGATGCCGCGGGTCGAGGCCTGGATCGAGTCGATAAAGACCGCGACTTCCGGAAATTGCGCGGCAGACTCCGCCAATTCGGCCATGGCCTGGTCGACCGTCAGCCCTTGGCGGTACACCACCTTGTAGGCCCGGCGCAGGGCGGCAATGGCCTCATCGCTGAAACCGCGACGGCGCATGCCCTCGAAGTTCATGCTGCGCGCCTCGGCCGGATTACCGAACACCGTGACATAGGCCGGTACGTCCTTGCCGATCGCCGTGCCCATGCCGGAGAAACTGTGGGCACCGATCCGGCAGAACTGATGGACCAGGGTGTAGCCGGAGAGGATCGCCCAGTCGTCCACATGCACATGGCCGGCCAGGGCCGTGTTGTTGACCAGGATGCAGTGGTTGCCGATCACGCTGTCATGGCCGATATGGGCATAGGCCATGATCAGGTTGTGATCACCCACTGTGGTGTCGACGCGGTCCTGCACGGTGCCCCGGTGCATGGTCACGCCTTCGCGGATGATATTGTGGTCACCGATCATCAGCCGGGTGTCTTCACCCTTGTACTTGCGATCCGGGGTGTCTTCCCCCAGGGAACAGAACTGATAGATGCGGTTATGTCGGCCGATGTGCGTGGTGCCCTTGATGATCACATGGGGGCCGATCACGGTACCCTCGCCGACTTCCACACCGGCTCCGATGATCGACCAGGGGCCGACCTCGACATCCGCGGCCAGCTTGGCCGTTGGATCGATGATTGCGCGAGGGTCAATCAAACTCATAGTTTGCGTTCCGCACAGATGATTTCCGCCGAGCAGACTTCCTTGCCATCGACACTGGCCCGGCAGGCGAACTTCCAGATGCTGCGCTTGGTGCTGAGGAACGTGGCCTCGAGGGTCAACTGATCACCCGGGGTCACCGGCGAACGGAAGCGCAGTTTGTCGGAGCCGACGAAATAATACAGGGTGCCATCGGCCGGTTTCACGCCGAGCATCTTGAAACCGAGGATGCCGGCAGCCTGGGCCATTGCCTCGATGATCAGCACGCCCGGCATGATCGGGTGCTGGGGAAAGTGCCCATTGAAGAACGGCTCGTTGATGCTGACATTCTTGTAGGCGCGAATCGTCTTGCCGGCGACATCAAGATCCACCACGCGGTCTACCAGCAAGAAAGGATAGCGGTGCGGCAGGTATTCGCGAATCTCGTTAATGTCCATCATGTCCAGGGAAGCCTGTAATAAAAATAGGAGGGGCGCGACTCACGCAACGCGATCCACTGTCAGTCCGTTCTGGGCCCGCCGGCTGCGATTCGACATTTCACGTTGCCGGTACGGCCCGGGAACTACAGCAGATCAGGCATCAGATGGAGCCTCGCCACTCGAGGTCACGGCCGCCAGGCGCTTTTCCAGTTGTTGCAGGCGTCGCGCCATGTCATCCAACTGGCGCAAGCGGGCCGCGCTTTTTTTCCATTCGCCCGCCGGCTGCATGGCCGTACCCGACGAATAAGCACCGGGTTCGCTGATCGAGCGGGTCACCATGGTCATGCCGGTGACGAAGACGCCGTCACAGACTTCGATATGCCCGACCATGCCCACACCACCGGCGATCATGCAGTTGCGGCCGATCTTGGTACTGCCGGAAATGCCGACACAACCGGCCATGGCCGTGTTGTCGCCGATCTGCACGTTGTGCGCGATCATGATCTGGTTGTCCAGCTTGACCCCGTTGCCGATCAGGGTATCGGCCAGCGCACCGCGGTCGATGGTGGTATTGGCGCCGATCTCGACATCGTCGCCGACGCACACGCCACCCAACTGGGCGATCTTCTGCCAGACACCCTTCTCGCTGGCGAAACCGAAACCCTCGCCACCGAGTACCGCGCCCGACTGGATCACCACCCGCGCACCGATGCGCACGTCGTGATACAGGGTTACCCGGGGCGCCAGCCAGCCGCCCTCGCCGAGCACGCTGCGCGCGCCAACAAAGCAGTGGGCACCGATCGTCACGTTCGCCCCGACCCGCGCGCCGCTCTCGATCACCACGTAGGCCCCGATGCTCGCACTGGCGTCGACCTGGGCATCGGCCGCGACCAGCGCAGTCGGGTGTACGCCCGCAACGCCCTTGGGCTTGCGGTCGAACAGATGGGAAAGCTGGGCGTAGGCCAGGTAGGGGTTGTCCACCAGCAAGGCCGCACCGGCATGGCCCTCGGCATCGGCCGGGGTCAGTAGCACCGCGGCGGCGCGACTGTCCGCCAGGAACTTGCGGTACTGGGGGTTGGCCAGAAAGCTCAGCTGATCCGGCCCGGCATCCTGCAAGGTTGCCAGCCCGGTGATGGGCGTGTCCGCGACGCCACGCAGGGTGGCGCCGAGGCGCTCGGCCAGTTGGCCGAGGGTGAAGACCAGGGCACCCATGCTCAACGCA
>DATDTH010000278.1:0-14085 GCA_035290985.1 Pseudomonas sp.
AATAGCCCATCTGCCGGCTTTCCTGCTGCAGTTCGCGGGTTTCCCGACTGGCCCGGTGTTCCTCGTGCAGGTCGAGCAAACGGGGCCAATCCTCGGCCTGGGCCGCCCGGCAATGGGCCAGCAGCAGGGGCGCCTCGAAGCGCGCGAGGTTCAGCAGCAACTGATCGGCGATCCAGGTCTGGGCCGTTACCGGGTCGTGCACCAGGCCCTGCTCGACCGCCATTTCCAGCCCCTGGGAATAGCTATAACCCCCTATAGGCAGTTGCGGGCTGGCGAGGCGTAGCAGGGCCCAGGCAGGGTTCATCGTGGTGTTCCTCGTTGTGGCGTGAGGCGCGATGCCCTTTGCGCTATAACCCACAGTCCATGGGGCAATTGCGGGCTGGCTAGGCGTAGCAGGGCCCAGGCCGGGTTCACGGACGCACGCCGAACTGGTGCAGGCGCGGCGCGTAGCTGAACTCGGCATCGCCGGCATGGGAGTGGTGATGACCGCCGCCATAGGCGCCCTGTTCCGGCTGGTAGGGCGCCTCGATCGCTTCGACCCGGGCGCCGAGCTGCTCGAGCATGGCCTTGAGCACATGGTCGTCGGGCAGGCGCAACCAGCCATCGCCCAGTTGCAGGGCGACGTGGCGGTTGCCCAGGTGGTAGGCCGCGCGGGTCAGTTCGAAGGCGTTGGCGCAGGTGACGTGCAGCAGGCTTTCGGCCCGGGCGCAGACCCGCACGATGCGCCCGTCCTGTGCCTGCAGGCACTCGCCATCCTGCAGCGCTGGCTGGCCACGCTCGAGAAACAGGCCGACATCCTCGCCCGCGGCGCTGAAGCAGCGCAGGCGGCTCTTGCTGCGCGCCTCGAAGCTCAGATGCAGCTCGGCATCCCAGTGGGGTTGAGGGGCGAGGCGTTGGTGAATCACCAGCATGGCAAGGCTTCCGGCCGAGGGGGTAGCGGAATCAGAGCAAGGGCCTTGCCAAGCCCAGGTGTGGTGAGTGAAAGACGCGGGGTGGGGGGCTGGAAACCCGTCGGCAAGGGCGCCGCGCGATCATTGTGGGTACCCAAGGTGGCATGGGGTTGCTGTGTTTTGGTGCGCCTCGATTGCAGCGCACTGAAAGGGTGCCTGGAGCAGCCTGTCCGCGTGGGTTACGCCGCGCCGCGGCTCCGGCGTGGTTTGTCGGAGCGGCTTTTTGCGCGGCTAACGCCACCCTACGAAGAGCGCTTTGGCGAACCCTACAGGTTATGCGAGGGGCGGCGACGCTTTGGTAGGGCGGGTGAAACCCGCGAATTCACCGAACCGCAAGACGCGCAAAGGTAAGAGGGAAGTGCTCTAACCTAGGCGGCCCATCCACCCGACAAAAGCGTGCCTAGCCGGGCTTGCCCAACCCCTGCCAGTGCTTGGCGCCGATAAAGATGAAGCGCAGCTGCTGAACCATCTTGGCCTCGGGGGTCAGGTGGGCCGGCAGTTGGGGATGGGGTGGGTCGATCAGTTCGGGCAGGGTGGCGAACACGGTCTTGACCACCAGGTCGGCGATCAGCGCCTGGGCCGGGGTGTCCAGGTGGTGCAGCTTGTTCATGCTGCCCAGGTCGGTTACCAGGTCGGCGGTAAAACCTTCGCGCAGGGCGGCGATGGCCTGGCGCACCAGTTGCGAGCCACCGTACTGCTCGCGGGCGAGGAACAGGAACTGCGAGCGGTTGGCGGTCACTACATTGAGAAAGATATGCACCGAGGCGTCGATCACGCCGCCCAGTTCGAGTTCGTTGTGCCGCACCACGCGTATGGTTTCGCGGAAGGTTTCGCCCACCTCGGTCACCAGGGCCAGGCCGAGCTGGTCCATGTTGTCGAAGTGGCGGTAGAAGCCGGTCGGCACTATGCCGGCGCTGCGGGCGACTTCGCGCAGGCTCAGGCTGCCGAAACCGCGGCCGCTGTCCATCAGGTTACGCGCGGCATCCATCAGAGCTTGGCGGGTTTGCTGCTTCTGAGTGGCGCGTGGCGACATGCGGGAGACTGCTTCTGAAGGGGTGCGCCCGAGTCTAGCAAATGGCCTTTGTCAGCGTCGAATCGGTATTTCAGTGAACAAGTGTTGACTGAGTGGCCGGCTTCGGGCATTTTAGTGAACGACTGTTCACTAGGAAGCCTGGACATGCCTCTTTTTCCCTTACCCCTGATTCGCCGACTCGATTGGTCATTACGTCCCATGCGCGCCCTGGTGGCCCGCCGCTGGTGGCGCGAGGCGGAGGTCGATGCCTGGCTGGCGCGGTTCAACCCGGCCTGGCGACTGCAACGCACCTTCGCCCGCGTCGAGAGCCGGCGCTGGGTGGCCGACGACATGTTGGCCCTGACCCTGCGCGCCAATGCCAACTGGCGCGGCGCGCGGCCGGGCCAGCATGTGCAGCTGTACCTGGAACTCGATGGCGTGCGCCTGAGTCGCAGCTACAGCCTGACCGCCCTGCATCCGGGCGGCCGCCTGGAGATCGCGATCAAGCGCCAGCCGGGTGGGCGGCTGTCCAACCCGCTGCTGGATAGCCTGGCGGTCGGCCAGGTGCTGGAACTGGGCCAGCCCTTCGGTGAACTGCAGTGGCCCGAGGACGCGCCGGGCGTATTGCTGCTGGCCGCCGGCAGCGGCCTGACGCCCTTGCTCGGTCTGTTGCGCAGCGCTCTGGCCCAGGGCTTCGCCGCGCCCGTGACCCTGCTGCATTACGTCCGCCAGCAGGGCCAGCGCGCCTTTGTCGACGAGTTGCAGGCCCTGCAGGCGCAGCATGCCAACCTGCAGGTGCGCTGGGCCCTGAGTGGCGAGGCGGCCGAGGACGGCGAGCTGAGCGGGCGTTTCAGCGCCGAGCACCTGCAGGCTTTGGCGCAAGCCGAGCCGCCGCAGGTCTTCGCCTGCGGCCCGGCCGGGTTCGTCGAGCAGGTGCAGCAGTGGTGGCGCAGCGCGCCGCGGCCGGGGGCGCTGCAGGTCGAGGCGTTCAGCCCGCCGAATTTCAGCCACGACCTGGCGCCGCGGGCCTTGCGCCTGCGCTTTGCCCGCTCGCAGCGCGAGATCGCCGGTGACAACCAGCGCAGCCTGCTGCTGCAGGCCGAGGCCGAGGGGCTGCGTCCGGCCCATGGTTGTCGCCAGGGTATCTGCGCCAGTTGCACCTGCCGGCTGGTCAGCGGCGCGGTGCGCGACCTGCGCAGTGGTCAGATCACCAGCGAACCCGACCAGGCGATCCGCCTGTGCATCAACGTCCCCCTGGGCGATGTGACGGTCGATCTTTAATCATCGGCCCCGGTTTGCCCATGCAGAACTTCACTTGGCGCCCGAGCCAACAAGGAGAAATTTTATGAGACAGGACCGTGAACTCGACGCCGCCGAACTGCAGGCTTTCGGCGATGAACTGGATGGGTTGCGCCAGCGCACCCTGGCCGATCTGGGGGAGGCCGATGCCCGCTATATCCGGCGGATTCGCAGCCTGATCCGCGGCTGCGCCCTGGCCGGGCGCGTGCTGCTGTTCCTTGGCTGGTTTCCGCCGACCTGGCTGCTGGGCACGGCCCTGCTGGGCCTGGCGAAAATCCTGGAGAACATGGAGCTGGGGCATAACGTCATGCACGGCCAGTACGACTGGATGAACGATCCGGAGCTCGCCGGGCGCAGCTACGAATGGGACATCGCCGGCCCCTCGGACTTCTGGCGGCACACCCACAACCATATCCACCACACCTATACCAATGTGCTCGGCATGGACGATGACGTCGGCTATGGCGTGGTGCGGCTGTTTCCCGAGCAGCGCTGGAAACCCTTCTATCGCTGGCAGCCGCTGTGGATCACGCTGCAGGCCGTGCTGTTCCAGTATTCGATCGCGATCCAGCACCTGCGCCTGGACAAGGTCTACAAGGGCCGGATCAGCAAGGCCGAGGTACGGCCCCTGATCCGCCAGTTCAACCGCAAGGTATTGCGCCAGTCGGTCAAGGACTACCTGGTTTTCCCCCTGCTGGCGCTGCCGCTCGGGGCCTCGGTCGGGGCGGTGTTGCTGGGCAATCTGGTCGCCAACCTGATCCGCAACCTGTGGACCTTCACCGTGATCTTCTGCGGCCACTTCACCGAACAGGCGGCCGTATTCCCGCCTTCCGTGCTGGAGAACGAAACCCGCGGTCACTGGTACCTGCGTCAGCTGCGGGGCTCGAGCAATATGCAGGGCGGCCGGGTCTTTCATATCCTGACCGGCAACCTCAGTCACCAGATCGAGCATCACCTGTTCCCCGACCTGCCCGCGCGGCGCTATGCCGCCCTGGCCACCGAGGTCCAGGCGATCGCCCAACGCTACGGCCAGGTCTATAACACCGGCCGGATGAGCGCGCAGTTCGCCACCGTGCTCAAGCGCGTCTGGCTCTACCGCCGCCCCAACCGCGAACCCGTGCTGGCCTGATAGCCGCCATCAAAAAGCCCGGCACTTGGCCGGGCTTTTTTGTGGCTGGGGGGCTGATCCCCATTGTGCTTCAGGCCCCATGGCGGCGTTCCAGCAAACGCTCGGCACCGCCCTCGGCCAGCCTCAGGCGCTTCTGACCCGGGGTGCGCTCGGCACCGTCTTCGGCCAGGTCGGAGGCGAGGGGCCGGAATTCTTGCTGGCTGTCCCGGGCTTCGCCCAGCAGCGGTTGGCTATCGTCCCCGGGCAGGGCCAGGGCATGGGCCGCGAAGACACTGAGGGCAAGGCTTAACAACAATCTGGGTTTCATCTTGGGTTCTCCCATAACAGTTCGAATGACTACGGGAGCCAATACTAGGGCCTGGGCCGCCGATAAGAAGTCGAGCGGGCTGATAGTGAAAATCGATACTGTCGATGCGCTCAGCAAGGCTCTAGTGCGGGGCTCTGGTGGTTGTCGAGACGCAGCGGGCCCGGGCTTGCCGCCGAACCAATTCGCCAGGCGCGCGTCACTTGTTCCATGGCCCAGCGGACAAGCACAGCAAAACAGGAGAGCGTCATGCCCCGCGGAGACAAGAGCAGCTACAGCGCCAAGCAGCAGCGCCAGGCCGAGCATATCGAAGAAGGCTACGAGCAGCGCGGCGTGCCTAAGGAGGAGGCCGAGGCGCGGGCCTGGGCCACCGTCAACAAGCAGTCCGGCGGCGGCGAGAAGGGCGGCTCGGGCACGACCAAAAGCCCCGCGGCGAAACAGGCGGCGCGCCAGGACTCTGCCCGGCGTGCGGTCGCGACCAAGCATGGCCATTCGCCGAACAAAGGCGATATCACGGATAAAGGCTCCATTTCGCGGTCTCAGGATGAGCTGGAGCACCTGAGCAAAACCGAGTTGATGGGCCTGGCCGGCGCGCGGCAGATTGCCGGGCGTGCGCGGATGCGCAAGGCGCAGCTGGTCAGCGCCTTGCGCGACCAGGGCGCCTCGAGCCGATAGCCGCATTCACCCAGGGGCCGGCCGCGGTTGACCTGAGGGGCGAGCACGCGCCTGATGCAGCTCGGTTACCCCGATTCACGTCGTTGGAAAAAAGGGCAGGCTTCCATGTCGGATGCAGTCAGTACCCGCTATCCCTTGCTGTTGGTCCCCGGTCTGTTGGGTTTTGTCCGTCTGCTCGGTTATCCCTACTGGTATGGCATCGAATCCAGGTTGCGGGCGTTGGGTGTGCTGGTCGTTGCGGTACGGGTGTCGCCCTTGCACACCAACGAAGTGCGCGGCGAGCAGCTGCTGGCCTGCATCGAGGCCGTGCTGAAGGAAACCGGCGCGGCCAGGGTCAACCTGGTCGGCCATAGCCAGGGTGCGCTCACCGCGCGTTATGCCGCGGCCCTGCGCCCGGACCTGGTGGCCTCGGTGACCTCGGTGTCCGGCCCCAATCACGGCTCGGAGCTGGCCGATTTCTGCCTGCGCAAGACGCCTCCGGGCAGTTGGCGAGAAGCGCTGTTCGTCTTCGCCATGACCAGCGCCGCGCGCTGGATCGGCTGGCTGGAAACTGGCACCCGCGGCCCGGCCCTGCCCAGGGACGCCCGGGCCTGTGCTGTTTCGTTGAGCTGCGAGGGCATGCGCGGATTCAATGCCCGCTATCCCCAGGGCGTGCCCGAGGTCTGGGGCGGGGAGGGTGCCGAGGTGGTCAACGGGGTGCGCTATTACTCCTGGTCCGGCACCTTGCAGCCGGGCAAAACCGCCCGGGGCGGCAATTGGCTGGATGGCTCGAACCTGGTCTGCCGTCTCCTGGCCCGGACCTTTATCCGGGAAGCCGGCCAGACGGACGGCATGGTCGGGCGCTGCAGTTCGCACCTGGGACGCGTCATCGGTGACCAGTATCCCCTGGACCATTTCGACAGCGTCAATCAGATGTTCGGGCTGGTCGGTGCGGGTGCGCGGCCGGTGGAACTGTTCGTCGAGCATGCCCGGCGCCTGGGCGAGGCGGGGTTGTAGCCGGGCGATAACAGCGCTTGTGGAGGGGCCCATGAAGCCTTTCGTCACTCGATTCATTCGCGTCCTGGCCTTGCTGCTGCTCGGCATCGCGGGGCTGGTCGCCCTGCACTGGGCGCCCGATCGTTCGCTGGAGTCCCTGCAGCCCCGTTGGGCACCGCAGCCGTCACAGTTCATGGTGTTCAACGGGATGCCGGTGCACCTGCGCGACCAGGGCCCACGCAATGATCCGCAGCCCCTCCTGTTGCTGCACGGCAGCCCAGCCAGCCTACATACCTGGGAGGGTTGGGTGCGGGCGCTCGAGCCGCGCCGTCGGGTGATCAGCCTCGACCTGCCGGGTTTCGGCCTGACCGGGCCCTTTCTCGACGGCGATTATCGCATCGAGCGTTACAGCCGATTCCTCGCCGATCTGCTCAATCGCCTGGGCGTGGCGCGGGTCGTGCTGGCCGGCAACAGTTTTGGCGGGCAACTGGCCTGGCAGTTCGCCCTGGACTATCCCCAGCGCACCCATCAGTTGATCCTGGTGGATGCCGCGGGCTACCCGCGGGAGGCGAGCAGGGTGCCGCTTGGTTTGCGCCTGGCGCGGATGCCGTTGTTCGAACCGCTGATGGCCCGCGTGCTGCCGCGCGCGCTGATCGAGGCCAGGGTGCGCAGTGTCTACGGCGACCCGGACCAGGTCAGTTCGGAGCTGGTCGAGCGTTATTACGAGCTGACCCTGCGGACCGGCAACCGCGAAGCCTTTCGCCAGCGTTTAGAACAGGTGCCGGCGGGTCAGCACCAGGCCCGCATCGCCAAGGTGCGGGTGCCCACTCTGATCCTCTGGGGCGGACGCGATGGCTTGACTCCGCCTGAACATGGCGAGCGCTTCAAGCGCGATATCCCCGGCAGCCACCTGGTGCTGTTCGACGACCTGGGCCATGTGCCCCAGGAAGAGGACCCCGCGCGCACCGTGGCGGTGGTGTTGGCATTTATTTCAGAAACGCTGGAGTCGCCCAGGTGAAAGCCGCGTATCGATCCATGGGGCCCTCCCTGCGCTGGCCGACCTACGCGGCCCGACCCATACGACAAAACTGAATAACTACTCGTCATACCCGCGAAGGCGGGTATCCAGATAGATGCCCTCTTTTCTTCGCGCGCAACTCGGGCCCCGCTTTGGCGGGTTACGCCGCGCGGTGGGTGCGGCGTGGTGTGCCAGAGCGGCGCTCCGCGCAGCTAACCCGCCCTACGAAAAACGCCTCCCCGCCCCCGTAGGAGCCAGCTTGCTGGCGATCTTCGGCTCCGGCGGTACACCGCTGTCCCGGATTGCGCCAAGGCTTATCCGGGCTACCCTATTGCGCGTTTTCCGTTGCTTCTTCCAGGCGTTTTGTGCTTTGCGCATTGGTCTGCTCGATCTGTTGCTTGAGCTGTTCCATCTGCTTCTGGGCCTGCTCGGCCTGGTCTGCTTGCAGCTTGGCGGTGGTGGCGGTTTCCGCGGCGCCGCAACCGGCCAGCAGCAGGCTCAGGCAGGCAGTGGAGAGAAAAAGCGGGGTGGCGCGCATGGTCGATTCCTCGGGCAGGGCAGGTTTTCAGTTCTTGAAGATACAGGTCAGGTAGCGGTTGCTGAAGCCGTAACGCAGCATGGATTGCAGGCGCAGCAGCAGGTAGAACGGATGCTGGCGGTAATACTGCAGCACCGCATTGCCCACTCCTTCGGAGCGGTGTTGCTTGGTTTCGCGCTTGGAGAACAGCCCCTTGAATTGCCACCACTGGATCTGTTCGAAGTGCTGGCGTGGGCGCAGGCCGTGGGGGCTGAACAGGGCGAAGAACGAGGCCTTGCTGAAATCGTGCAGGTGGTGGGGATTGCCGTCCAAGGTCGGGGTGATGGGAACCGAGGCGATCACCTGGCCGCCCTCGGCCAGCAAGCGGGCGCAGTGCTCGATCAACTGCCGTGGGCGGGGCAGGTGTTCGATGGTTTCCAGGCTGACGATGGTGTCGAACGGGCGCTCGGCGCTGAAGGTCTCGGCGTCGGCGCACTGGTAGCTCAGGTTCGGCAGGCGGTAATGGGCCTGGGCATAGGCGATCGCCTCTGGGTCTATGTCCACCCCCACCAGGGTCTTGTCCGGGTGCTGTTCGGCCAGCAGGGCCGTGCCGTAACCGCAGCCGCAGGCCATGTCCAGCACCCGCTCGCCGCTCAGCCAGGTCGAGGCGAACCCATAGCGCTCCATGTGAATGCGCAGGGTGTTCTGGTCGTCCTGGTTCTGCGGATCGAGCTGTTGAGGGTAGATGCGTTCGATGGTCAGCATGACGGCCGGTCCCTGGTTAAGCGCGCGTGGCGGCGTATGAAAGGCGGACTATAAGGCAGCGCTGGCCCTTCGCCCAGTGCTCGCCGCAGAGCGGCGCGCGGACGTGCGCTGTTCGCGAAAAAACCGGGCCGAGCCGAGCCAGCACCTTGGCATTGCTGTATTTTGCTTTGCCCTGATGCTGTTCTGGACAGGGCCCTGGGCTGATCCCCGCCCCATGGGCCCCCGTTCCCCAAGGAGCTTCTGTGCAGTCCGTGATCTCGATCGAAAACCTCACCAAGACCTACGCCTCGGGGTTTCAGGCCCTCAAGCACATCGACCTGGAGATCCGCCGCGGCGAGATCTTCGCCCTGCTGGGGCCGAACGGTGCGGGCAAGACCAGCCTGATCAGCATCATCTGCGGCATCGTCAACCCCAGCAGCGGCCGCGTGCGGGTCGACGGGCACGACATCATCACCGACTACCGTGCGGCCCGCGCGCAGATCGGCCTGGTGCCCCAGGAGCTGCTCAACGAGGCCTTCGAAAGCGTCTGGGCCACGGTCAAGTTCAGCCGGGGACTGTTCGGCAAGGCACCCGACCCGGCGTACCTGGAAAAGATCCTGCGCGACCTGTCCCTCTGGGACAAGAAGGACAGCAAGACCATGACCCTATCCGGCGGCATGAAGCGCCGGGTGATGATCGCCAAGGCCCTGTCCCACGAACCGCGGATCCTGTTTCTCGACGAACCCACAGCTGGAGTGGATGTCGAGTTGCGCCGCGACATGTGGGCGATGGTTCGCGGCCTGCGCGATCGCGGCGTCACCATCATCCTGACCACCCATTACATCGAGGAGGCCGAGGAAATGGCCGACCGCATCGGGGTGATCAGCAAGGGCGAGATCATCCTGGTAGAGGACAAGGCGACCCTGATGGACAAGCTCGGCAAGAAGCAGCTCCGGTTGCAATTGCAGCGTCCCCTGGCGGCCATTCCGCCTGCGCTGGCCGGCTACCCCCTGGAACTCGGTGCCGAGGGCCACGAACTGGTGTTCACCTTCGACGCCCAGGGCGAACACACCGGCATCGCCGAGCTGCTGCGGCAACTGGGCGAGCACGGCATCGACTTCAAGGACCTGCAGTCCAGCCAGAGTTCGCTGGAGGATATTTTCGTCAACCTGGTGAGGGAGCGCTCATGAATCGCCATGCCATCCGGGCCATCTACCTGTTCGAGCTGGCGCGCACCTGGCGCACCCTGATGCAGAGCATCGCCACGCCGGTCATCTCCACCTCGCTGTATTTCGTGGTGTTCGGCTCGGCCATCGGCAGCCATATGGTGGCGATCGAGGGGGTCAGCTATGCCGCCTTTATCGTGCCGGGCCTGATCATGCTGGCCCTGCTGACCGAAAGCATTTCCAACGCCGCGTTCGGCATCTACATGCCCAAGTATTCGGGGAGCATCTACGAGCTGCTGTCGGCGCCGATTTCCTACCTGGAGATCCTGATCGGCTATGTCGGCGCGGCCGCCACCAAGTCGATCATCCTCGGGCTGATCATCCTGGCCACGGCGCGGCTCTTCGTGCCCTTCGAGATCGTCCATCCGTTCTGGATGATCGCCTTCCTGGTCCTGACCGCCGTCACCTTCAGCCTGTTCGGCTTCATCATTGGCGTCTGGGCCGATGGCTGGGAAAAACTGCAGTTGGTGCCGGCGCTGATCGTCACACCCCTGGCCTTCCTCGGGGGCAGCTTCTACTCGATCAGCATGCTGCCCCCGCTGTGGCAGAAGCTCACCCTGTTCAACCCGGTGGTCTACCTGATCAGCGGCTTTCGCTGGAGCTTCTATGGCGTGGCCGATGTCAGTCTGGGTGTCAGCCTGGGCATGACCCTGGTGTTTCTGCTGCTGTGCCTGGGCCTGGTCGGCTGGATCTTCAAGACCGGTTATAGGCTTAAGAGCTGAGCGAAGCCCTGGCTGTCTGTGCATGAAGCAACCGCGCAATTAACGCGGGTTTCACCCGCCCTACAAGAGCGCGTATTCGCTTTTTCGTAGGGCGGGTGGGGCCGCCTAGGTGCAACCCGCGTAGACGGTATCCACGATTACAGGCATTCGGGCGGCCTAGCCGTAACGCTTTTTCGCCTCTATCGCCAGGCCGCTGCCGATGCTACCGAACACGTTGCCTTCGGCCTGGCGGGCGTTGGGCAGCAGGGTGGTGATGCAGGTGCGCAGGGCCGGCACGCTGCTCGAACCGCCGGTGAAGAACACCGTGTCGATCTGCTCGCCACGGACCCCTGCGCTGGCCAGCAGTTGTTCGACGCTGGCGCGGATGCGTTCGAGCAAGGGGTCGATGGCCTCTTCCAGCAGGACCTGGCTGAGTAGCGCGCTCAGGCCCGGCTCGATGCGCTCCAGGGACAGCTGGCGCTGCTCGGCCTGGGTCAGCTCGATCTTGCAGTCCTCGATCTGCATCGCCAGCCAGTGCCCGGCCTTCTGCTCGATCAGCTTGAACAGGCGGTCGATGCCGGTGGTGTCCACTATGTCGTAGCGCATGCTTTTCAGCGCGAGCTGGGCCTTCTGCGCGTAGACCGCGTTGATGGTGTGCCAGGTCGCCAGGTTGAGGTGATGGCTGGTGGGCATGAAGGCCGCGCTTTTCATCCGGCTGCCATAGCCGAACAGCGGCATGACCCCGGCCAGGGAGAGCTGCTTGTCGAAATCGGTGCCGCCGATATGCACGCCGCCGGTGGCCAGAATGTCGTCGTGCCGGTTGTCCAGGTGGCGACGTTCGGGCGCCAGGCGAACCAGGGAAAAGTCCGAGGTGCCGCCGCCTATGTCGACGATCAGCACCAGCTCTTCGCGCTCGATGCTGCGCTCATAGTCGAAGGCCGCGGCGATCGGCTCGTACTGGAAGGAGACGTCCTTGAAGCCGATTTTCTTCGCCACCTCCACCAGGGTGTCCTGGGCCTCCTGGTCGGCTTTCTCGTCATCGTCGACGAAGAACACCGGGCGGCCCAGCACCACCTCGTCGAACGGCCGCCCGGCCAGGGTTTCGGCCCGCTCCTTCAACTGGCCGAGAAACAGCCCGAGTATGTCCTTGAACGGCATGGCGCTGCCCAGCACCGTGGTCTCGCTTTTCAGCAGCTTGGAGCCCAGCAGGCTCTTGAGCGAGCGCATCAGCCGGCCTTCGTAGCCTTCCAGGTATTCGTGCAGGGCCAGGCGGCCGTAGACCGGGCGACGCTCCTCGAAATTGAAGAAGACCACCGAGGGCAGGGTGATCTTCTCGTCTTCCAGGGCGATCAGCGGTTCCATGCCGGGGCGCAGCCAGCCGACGGTGGAATTCGACGTGCCGAAGTCGATGCCGCAGGCGCGGGCCGGGAGGTCGTGGGTCATGGCGTGTTCCGGGCAAAAAGCGGCCGCGCAGTTTATGCGAGTCGGCCCCGGCGCGCTCGCCGATTTGCAGCGCCGTCCGGCGGATAGTGCGGCCTGGGCTGCGGTTACGGCGGCTCAGGGGCGCTTGGGCAGGCAGAGGCTGAAGGTGGTGCCTTGCTCCTCGGTGGAGTGGACTTCGATGCTGCCCTGGTGGGCGTCCACCACCTCCTTGACGATGAACAGGCCCAGACCCAGGCTGGTCGAGCGGCTGACATGCAGGTCTTCGCTCGGACCGCGGACCAGGGGATCGAAGAGGGTGGGCAGGATCTCGCTGGCGATGGCTTCACCATGGTTGTGCATGTCCAGCAGCACACGGTCGGCTTCGCCGCGCACGACCAGGGACACCGGCCGGTTGCGCGCGCCATGCTGCACCGCGTTGCCGATCAGGTTCATCAACACCTGGTCCATGCGGGCCCGGTCCCACTCGCCGCGGGTGTCGCCGTGGATCTCCAGTCGCAGGTCCACCGCGGGGTGATTGACGCGGGCGTCCTCCATGGCACTGCGGCAGGCTTCGGCCAGGTCCATGGGCGCCCGCACTATGGGCAGGCCGCTGCCCAGCCGGCTGCGCACGAACTCCAGCAGGTCCCTGACCATGGTGCCCATCTGCCGCGCGCCATGCTTGATCCGCGCCAGGGCCGCCAGGGTGCTGCTGTCCAGCCCCGGCTTGTTGGCCAGCAAGTCCGTCGACATAGTCACCGCCTGCAACGGCGCCCGCAGGTCGTGGCCGAGGATCGCCAGGAAGATGTCCCGTGAGCGCTCGACCTGCTCGGCATAGGCGGCCGTCGATTCGGCCAGGGCTTCGTCTATGGCCTCGTTGAAACGGATCATTTCCTGGAAATGCGCGAGTTCCGGGCTGCCCAGCTTGTCGACCCAGAGGCGGATCACGCTGGCGCGCAGGGCCCGGAATTCCGAGGTCATCTGCACCAGGTTGAACCCCACCCCATGGCGCAGTTCGCCGTGATCCGAGGCGGCGGCGTTCAGGCTGGGGGTCTTGATCGTCCCCTCACCCTTGGCCTTGGCCGCCTGCTCGCGGGCCGACTGCGAGACGTTCATGTTCCGCGCGGCGGCCAGGAGAATGACGCGGGCATGGTCGCGCAGCGCGGTTTTGTCCAGGCAGTCGGCCGCCGGCGTGAGGGTCTTGGCGAACTGTTCCCATTCGTCAACGAAGCGGTCGACGTTCTGAACGATAAAATCGGCGAGGTGCATCGGAGGTATCCTGCTGGCTGGGCCGCTTCCTGTGGCGCAAGGCCCATAATAACTGGTTTGCCGGGGCGTGGGCCCTGGGCACCGTCGGAAACCCGCTGGCCTGGCGGCGCGTATTGGGAAATACTCGAGCCACCCCCTGGTTCGAGCGCAATCATGCCTGCCGCCCGTCAATCACCGCTAGCCCTGGTCGATCGGGCGCAGCTGTTCACTCATCTGGCCACGATGGAGCAGGCGGGCATGCCCGCCGACAAGAGCTTCGCCTTGCTGGAGCTGCCGGCCACGGCCCAGGCCAGCCTGACGCACATGCGCCAGCAGTTGAGCCAGGGCCAGGACCTGGCGAGCGCGGGGCAGCGCGCCGGCCTGTTCACGCCCCTGGAGGTCACGTTGCTGCAGGCCAGCCTGAGCGCCGGCAGCCCCGCCCCCCTGTATCGACGCCTGGCCGAGAGCTACCGGCAGAAGGCCCGCAATGCCGCGGCCATCCGCGCGCGGTTGTGGATGCCGGCGCTGGTGTTCGCCATCGCGCTCTTTATCCAGCCCTTGCCACGCCTGGTGGATGGCACCCTGGGGGTCGGCGCCTACCTCTGGACTTGTCTGCAGCCGCTACTGTTGCTGCTCGGCGGCGTCTGGCTGGTGCGCCAGGGGCTGGCCTGGCTGATGCACGCGCGGCCTTCGCCCCGGCGAGACCGGGCCGAGGGTCTGGTACTGGCCTTGCCGTTGTTCGGGCCTTTTCAGCGGCGCTGTGCGGCGCGGGATTTCTTCGAGAGCCTGGGCCTGATGCTGGAGGCCGGCCTGCCGATGTTCGACGCGCTGCCCAAGGCCGTTGCGACCATCGGCCATTCGCGGCTGC
>DATDTH010000279.1:0-9372 GCA_035290985.1 Pseudomonas sp.
CGGCAGAAATCATCGACAGGACGGGCAGCGCGGCCAACCGCCACCCAGCAAGCAACGCAGCAAGGCGAGACATGAGCAGCAGACAAGGGCCTGTTCAAGACCGCTTCCAGGCGTCACCTCTACCCTTAGGAGTTCGTTCGACATGCCGCACCTGCACCGCCTTACCTCGCTGGCCCTGGCAATCAGCCTGCTGATCGGCGCACCGCTGCTGCAGGCCGCCGAAGAGCCCGCCCCGCCCGCCGCGGCCACCAGCGGCAAGGCGCCGCTGCCGCTGGACGACCTGCGCACCTTCGCCGAGGTCATGGACCGGATCAAGGCCGCCTATGTCGAACCGGTGAGTGACAAGACCCTGCTGGAAAACGCCATCAAGGGCATGCTCAGCAACCTCGACCCCCACTCGGCCTACCTGGAACCGGAAGACTTCCTCGAGCTGCAGGAAAGCACCAGCGGCGAGTTCGGCGGCCTGGGCATCGAGGTCGGCCTGGAAGACGGCTTCGTCAAGGTGGTGTCGCCGATCGACGACACCCCGGCGTCCAAGGCCGGTATCGAAGCCGGCGACCTGATCATCAAGATCGACGGCAAGCCGACCAAGGGCCTGTCGATGATGGAAGCCATCGACCAGATGCGCGGCAAGCCCGGCGAGAAGATCGAACTGACCCTGGTGCGCGAGGGCGGCCAGCCGTTCGAAGTGGAACTGACCCGCGCCATCATCAAGGTCAAGAGCGTGAAGAGCCAGATGCTCGAGCCCGGCTACGGCTACCTGCGCATCACCCAGTTCCAGGTCAACAGCGGCGAGGAAGTCGGCAAGGCCCTGGCCAAGCTGCGCAAGGACAACGCCGACAAGAAACTCCGCGGCCTGGTGCTGGACCTGCGCAACAACCCCGGCGGCGTGTTGCAGGCCGCGGTGGAAGTGACCGACCACTTCCTGACCAAGGGCCTGATCGTCTACACCAAGGGCCGCATCGCCAACTCCGAACTGCGCTTTTCCGCCGACCCAGCCGATGCCAGCGAAGGCGTGCCCCTGGTGGTGCTGATCAACGGCGGCAGCGCATCGGCCTCGGAAATAGTCGCCGGCGCCTTGCAGGACCATAAGCGTGGCGTGCTGATGGGCACCGACAGCTTCGGCAAGGGTTCGGTGCAGACGGTGCTGCCGCTGGCCAACAACCGCGCACTGAAACTGACCACCGCGCTCTACTACACACCTGACGGCCGTTCGATCCAGGCCCAGGGCATAGTTCCGGACATCGAGGTGGCCCGAGCCAAGGTCACCCGCGAACAGGACACCGAAAACTTCAAGGAAGCCGACCTGCAGGGTCACCTGGGCAACGGCAACGGCGGGGCGGAAAAACCCAGCAGCGCCAAGGGCAAATCCCAAGCGGGCGCGCAGGACGACGACTTCCAGCTGAACCAGGCCCTGAACCTGCTCAAGGGCCTGAGCGTGACCCGCGGCGATTGAGCCCACGCCAGGACTTGATCGTACCCACGCTCAGCGTGGGCACGCCGCCTGAGACGCTCCGCGTCTCGTTTTGGCATTGCATCGAGGCGGAGCCCAGGTTGCGCAGGCGGAGCGTCGATTGCGCGCCGCGATACCGACCTCTCGGTGCGCACGGCGCACCCTACAAAAGCACGTAGGATGGGTGGGGCCGCCTAGGTTGAGCGCAGCGATACCCATGCTGAAAGCCGGCCTGGCACACCACGCCGAACCCGCCAAGGCGGAGCCCGGTTGTGCACCGCCGAGGGTTATATAACAGGGCGGCGTTACAGGTAGTTACTGGTGATTTCCTCGATAAAGCCCTCGGCGCGCAACTCGTCCAGGGCCTTCTGCAGGCGCTCCACCACTTCGTCCGGGGTATCCTTGTTCAGGGCCAGGTAGAGCTCGGCATCCTTGAAGCGCAACACGGTGGTCAGGCCGGTGACGCCCTCCTGCTTGGCCAGGTAACGGCCCACGGGATCGGTGGTGGCCCAGAGGTCGATCTTGCCAGCGGCCAGCTTCTTCACGTTCTCCTGGTCGCGCAGCACGTTGATCGGCTTCATGCCCTGGCTTTCCAGGTGCTGGCTGACCGCGTCGTTCTTGTAGGCACCGATCTGGTATTGCCCGGCGTCCTTCAGGTCCTTCACGGTGAGCGTGCTGCCCGGGGCGGCCAACAGCACCCAACCGGTCTTGGCCAGGGGGCCGACCCACTTGAACTGCGGCTTGCGCTCGTCGGTGTAGGTGGTGGAGAACAGCCCGTAGTTGGGTTTTTCCAGGGTCAGGCGATAGAGACGGTCCCAGGGGAAACGCAGGCTCAGGGTATAGCCGATGCCCGCCCGCTTGAACATTTCGCGCACCACATCGGCGCTGATGCCATCGATGCCGTCGTCGCGGGCGAAGTTCTTGTCATCCACCGCCATATTGAACGGCGGGAAGTTCTCGGTCAGCAGGACCACCTTGTAGTCGGCCGGCAACTCGGCACGCGCGGTTGACGCCACCAGGACCAGGCCCAGCAACAGGCTACGTTTGAACAATTTCAGCATGGTTAGACCGCCCGCAGGTTTAGGAGTATGACCAGCGGTATTGCCCAGGCACTCGGGCCAGGCAATACCATCGCGCGACCATCCTTGGCCATGGCCGCTGCCAAGCCGGCCCGGTGGAACATCCCACTGTGATTGATAATTACAGATAACGACTGAAGACAGCGTCGACGAAACCCTCTGTGCGCATCTGCTCCAGTGCGCCTTGCAACTTCTGCACCACGGCATCCGGCACCTCCTTGTTCAGCGCCAGATAGAGCTGGGCGCTGTCGAAACGCAGGATGGTCTTGAGGCCGGTAACGCCCTCTTGCTTGGCCAGGTAACGGCCCGCAGGATCGCCCGTGGCCCAGAGGTCGATCTGCCCAGCCTGCAGCTTCCGGATATTTTCCTGATCGCGCAAGGCAGCGATCGGCGCCAGCCCCTTCTGCTGCAGGTGCTCGGCAATGGCGTCGTCCTTGTAAGCCCCGACCCTATAGCCCTTGGCCTCTTCCAGGCTATTCAGGGTGATGCCGCTGTCGGCCTTGCCCAGCAATACCCAGTCGTCTGGCCCTATGGGCCCGACCCACTTGAACAACTCCTCGCGTTCGGGCAAGCGGGCCGCGACGAACACCCCATAGCCCGGTTCTTCCAGCGCCTGCTTGTAGATCCTCGTCCAGGGAAAGCGCAGGGTCAGGCTGTACTGGACCTCGGCACGCTTGAACATTTCGCGGACCACATCCACGGCGATGCCGGAAATATTTTCGTCCCGGGCGAAGTTCTTGCCGTTGCTGGCCATGTTGTAGGGCGGGAAATTTTCGGTGAGCAGCACCAGGCGATAATTGGCATCCACTTCAGCACGGGCATTGCCCGCCAGCAGCCAGAAAATGCTGAACAAGACAAACAACAAACGACTCGACATAAGAGCTCTCGGGGTATCGAAAAAGGTACCCGGTCCCGGCAAACGGGGGACCGGACCAGCCAGCCGCGGAGGTATCCTGGCGAGCAGCCCTTCAGTGTAGCGGCAGATCGGCCGCCCCCCCTGTCGACTCGCCCACAGGATCGCTCGTTGTGCCGCCGTGAAGAGGATTTCAGCCTGCTAGCGCACCACTATGCCGCGGCTGGCCAGATAGGCCTTGGCTTCGGGCACCGTGTATTCGCCGAAGTGGAAGATGCTCGCGGCCAGCACGGCCGAGGCCTTGCCTTCGAGGATTCCGGCGGCCAGGTGTTCGAGGTTGCCGACCCCGCCGGAGGCGATCACCGGGATCCCCAGAGCCTCGCTGATGGCCCGGGTCACGCCCAGGTCGTAGCCGCTCTTCACGCCGTCCTGGTCCATGCTGGTCAGCAGGATCTCGCCGGCTCCCAGGTCTTCCATCTTCTTCGCCCAGAGCACCGCGTCCAGCCCCGTGGGCTTGCGCCCGCCGTGGGTGAAGATCTCCCAGCGCGGGGTTTCACCGGGCAGGGACACCTTCTTGGCGTCGATGGCCACCACTATGCACTGGGAGCCGAAACGCGCGGCCGCCTCGCCGACGAACTCTGGATTGAACACCGCGGCGGTGTTGATCGAGACCTTGTCCGCACCGGCATTGAGCAGGTTGCGGATGTCCTGCACGGTGCGCACGCCACCGCCGACGGTCAGCGGAATAAACACCTGGCTGGCCATGCGTTCCACCGTGTGCAGCGTGGTGTCACGGCCATCGACGCTGGCGGTGATGTCGAGAAAGGTGATCTCGTCGGCGCCCTGCTCATCGTAGCGCCGGGCGATTTCCACCGGGTCGCCGGCATCGCGGATGTCCTCGAACTTGACGCCCTTGACCACCCGACCGTTGTCCACGTCGAGGCAGGGGATGATGCGTTTTGCCAGTGCCATAAGGGGTTCCCGTAAGATGGGTCGAGCGCAGCGATACCCATCGCAAATGATGAAGCCAAGCGATGGGTTACGCCGCTTCGCGGCTAACCCATCCTACTCGCTTATGGCTTGCCGCTTGCCGCTGCGCTGTCGCAGAGCGCCTGGGCCTCGGCCACATCCAGGGTGCCTTCGTAGATGGCCCGGCCGGTGATGGCGCCGATGATCCCCGGGGTGCTGGTGTCCAGCAGCGCCTGGATATCACCCAGGTGGTGGATGCCGCCGGAGGCGATCACCGGGATCCGCGTGGCGTTAGCCAGGGCCACGGTGAAGGGCACGTTGCAGCCCTGCATCATCCCGTCCTTGGCGATATCGGTGTAGACGATGGCGGCGACGCCGTCGGCCTCGAAGCGCTTGGCCAGGTCGATGACCTGCACCGTGCTGACCTCAGCCCAACCGTCGGTGGCGACGAAGCCGTCCTTGGCGTCCAGGCCGACTATGACCTTACCGGGGAAGGCGCGGCAGGCCTCGGCGACGAACGCCGGATCCTTGACCGCCTTGGTGCCGATGATCACGTAGGCGACCCCGGCCTTGACGTAATGCTCGATGGTTTCCAGGGAGCGGATGCCTCCGCCGATCTGGATCGGCAGATTCGGGTAGCGCTTGGCGATGGCGGTCACCACCTCGCCGTTGACCGGCTGGCCTTCGAAGGCGCCGTTCAGGTCGACCAGGTGCAGACGGCGGCAGCCGGCCTCCACCCACTTGGCAGCCATGGCCACCGGGTCGTCGGAAAACACCGTGGAGTCTTCCATGCGGCCCTGGCGCAGGCGCACGCAGGCGCCGTCTTTCAAGTCGATAGCGGGGATAATCAGCATGGTGCAAACCTACTCAAAAATGAATTCGATGAAATATCAGCTTTTTTCCATGGACCACAGGTCGCTTTCGATACTTTGAAAGCGTTCGCTCAGGTGCGCCTGCACGTCGCTGATGGCCTTGTTGTAGAAGTGCGGCGCCACCTCGCGGGCGAACAGGTCCAGCACTTCCTGCACCTCGAAACTGCCCAGCTCCAGCTCGAAACGCTCCTCCAGGAAGCGCTTGAGCACCTGCAGGGCCTCCTGGTTCTGCGGCGGCTCGAGTTCGAGCAACGGCACCTTCAACTTGCCCTTGCTCATTACCAGCGCCCATCCCAGGCCGCGAAGTTCTGCAGCAACTGCAGGCCATGGGTATGGCTTTTTTCCGGGTGGAACTGCACGGCGAAACGCGGACCATCGGCCAGCGCCGCGGCGAAGTCGACGCCGTAGTGGCCGCGCCCGGCGACCTGCCGCGGGTTGCCGGCCTCGATGTAATAGCTGTGCACGAAGTAGAAACGCGCCTTGTCCGGGATGTTGTGCCAGAGCGGGTGATCGAGGGTCTGGGTCACTTCGTTCCAGCCCATGTGCGGCACCTTCAGCGGCTCGCCATCCTCCACCTGGCCCTTGCCGAAGAAACGCACCTGGCCGGGAAACTGGCCGATGCAATCGACCCCGCCATTCTCTTCGCTACGCTCGAGCAAGGCCTGCATGCCGACACAGATGCCGAGAAAGGGCCGATCCTGGCTGACCTCGCGCACCAGTTCGTCGAAGCCCAGGCGACGGATTTCCGCCATGCAGTCGCGAATGGCGCCGACCCCGGGAAACACCACCCGGTCGGCTTCGCGTATCACCTGGGCATCGCTGGTGATCTGGACCCGGCCGGCACCGACATGCTCCAGGGCCTTGGCCACCGAGTGCAGGTTGCCCATGCCGTAATCGATTACCGCCACCGTCTGCATCAGAGGCAACCCTTGGTCGAAGGCATTTGCCCGGCCATGCGCTCGTCCAGCTCAACCGCCATGCGCAGGGCACGGCCGAACGCTTTGAACACGGTCTCGATCTGGTGGTGGGTGTTGTGCCCGCGCAGGTTGTCGATGTGCAGGCTGACATTGGCGTGGTTGACGAAGCCCTGGAAGAACTCCTGGAACAGGTCGACATCGAAGCCGCCGACAGTGGCACGGGTATAGGGCACGTGCATCTGCAGGCCGGGGCGACCGGAAAAATCGATCACCACCCGCGACAACGCCTCGTCCAGCGGTACATAGGCATGGCCGTAGCGGCGGATGCCCTTCTTGTCGCCGATGGCCTTGCTGAAGGCCTGGCCCAGGGTGATACCGACGTCTTCCACCGTGTGGTGGTCGTCGATATGCAGGTCGCCCTTGCACTCGATATCCAGGTCGATCAGCCCGTGACGGGCGATCTGGTCGAGCATGTGCTCGAGGAAGGGCACGCCGATATCGAAGCGCGCCTTGCCGCTGCCATCCAGGTTGATCGAAGCCTTGATTTGGGTTTCCAAGGTGTTGCGCTCGACGGACGCCGTACGTTCGGCCATCACCAGCTCCACAAATATGCACACGGAAAAGGCGACCATTATAGGGGCCACAGGCTGGACGCGGCTACCGGCGGTGCTCGACCAGGGTTTACACTCGCCGCCTTTGCCGCAGCCGCCAGGAGCCGCCATGCCGGTGCTAGTCGAAATCCTCAGCACACCCGTCCCCCAGGACCGCAGCGACCTGGCCAAGGTCTATGCCGACGCGCCGGCCTGGCTGCTGGCGCCCTATGCCGACGCCACGGCGCTGATCGAGGCCGGCCTGGCCCGGGGCGAGCTGCTGGCCGGGCGCTTCAATGACCGCCTGCTCGGCGCCGCGCTGCTGCAGCGCGGTGAGCAGCACTGGCTGCTGTCGCACCTGTGCGTGCGCGGCCTGACCCGTCAGCGCGGCGTCGGCCGCCGCCTGCTGGACGAAGCCCAGCGCCTGGCGGCCGCGGACGGCAAGCCCCTGCACCTGGCCGCCCCGCCCGGCCACTTGGAAAGCCAGGCCCTCGCCGCCCGTACCGGGTTGCCGCTGGAGAGCCTGGGCTGATCATTGCCCTCTCCCCCAGCCCCTCTCCCATAAATGGGCGAGGGGAGCTAAGAAGCATCTCCGGCACGCCGACCTCCCGGTGCACACAGCGCACCCTACGGAACGCCGTTTTACCCTGACCTACAGGCTTCGCCGAAGCGCGTTTCGTAGGGCGGGTGGAACCCGCGAATTTTTGCGCGATGATCGTTCCCACGCTCCGCGTGGGAATGCCGCCTTGGACGCTCCTGCGTCCGTAGCCGCCATTGCGCCGCGGGCTAGCTCCCACGCAGGAGCGTGGGAGCCCTACCCGCGCGCGCCCAACCCCCAGGCGAGCGCCAGTCCGAGCAGGGCCAGCAGGCGCGCAAGCTCCAGCGACCAGAGGACCCGCTTGCCCTCGAACAGCAACCCCAGGCTGACGCAGCCCCAGAGCACCAGCACCGCCAGCAGCCAGGGCTCCCAGGACGCCGCGCGCTTGACGCTGAGCAGAAAGGCCAGCGCCAACCCGTTGATCAGCAGGAACTGCCCCCAGGCGTAGCCCTTCAGCCAGACCGGGTAGGCCGGCGCGAACTTCGCCTCGCCCATCTTCGGCCAGGGTCGCTGCGCCACGTCGGCCGGACGCCAGCCAGTGGGCATCCACCACAGGCGCAGCTTGTTCCACCCCGAACGGGTGGCGCGGGCGTCGGCCCACAGCAGGCGCCACCAGCTGAACTGCAGCCGCAGGGGATCGAAGGTGGCGACCGGCGTGGTCACCCCATAGCGCACCGGCTCATGCTCCTCGGCGAAGGTGCCGAACAGCTTGTCCCAGAGGATCAGCACCCCGCCATGGTTGCGGTCGATGTAGCAGTCGTTCTGCCCGTGATGGACCCGGTGCAGCGAGGGCGTGATAAAGACCCGCTCCAGCCAGCCGAGCCGGTCGACATGCTGGGTGTGGATCCAGAACTGATACGCCAGCTGGATGCCAAGCAGCAGCAGGAACAGCGGCAAGGGCAGCCCCAGCAGCGCCAGCGGCAGATAGAACGGCCAGTCGAACGCGGGCTGAAAGGCGCCCTTGCGCAGCGCCGTGGACAGGTTGAAGTCCTCGCTGGAATGGTGGGGCTGGTGCGCACCCCACAGCAGGTTGTAGCGATGCAGGCTGCGATGGGCCCAATAGAAACAGAAATCCACCGCGATAAAACCACCCAGCCAGACCCAGGGCGAGCTCGCGTCCAGGGTCAGCAGCCGGGCGTGCTCATACAGCCAGGCATAGGGCAGCAGCAACAACAGGCGCAGCGGCCCTTCCAGCAGGACACGCAGGATCGCCGTGTTGATGCTGGTGCTGGCATCGGCCAGGCGATAGGTCCGCCGCCCGCTATAACGCTCATAGGCCAGCTCCAGCAGAATCAGCAGGATATAGAGCGGGAAGGCCAGGATCGCGACACTCATGTTCATCTCGGATTCAGTGTTATGCCGAGCAGCCTAACGCTCCGCCCACCAGCCCGTGGCGGCCCACCCCGCCAAACCACCCAGCCGAAGGTGCCAGGTTTTCCCCTGCGCTCGAATGCGAAACCGGCCGGAACCGGGAACCGCCGGCCGACTTGCCTATCCAAGCCCCTGACCACGGCCAGCCGGCATTTGCCGCGCGAGTGACACGGCCCCTTTGAGGCAGCGTTATACTCGCGCCTTTGTTTGAATTTATCGCACCACCTACAAGGACGCGTCCATGAAAGCGCTCGGAAAAATCCTGGGTTTGATTTTCCTCGGGCTGTTGCTGCTCGTCGTGGCACTGGGCTTCGCCCTGACCCACCTGTTCGACCCCAACGATTACAAGGACGAGATCCGCCAGCTGGCGCGGGACAAGGCCAACCTGGAGCTGACGCTCAATGGCGATATCGGCTGGAGCCTCTTCCCCTGGCTGGGCCTGGAACTGCACGAGACCACCCTGGCCAGCGCCCGTACCCCGGACCAGCCCTTCGCCGACCTGCGCATGCTCGGTCTCTCGGTGCGGGTCATGCCGCTGCTGCGCAAACAAGTGCAGATGAGCGACATCAAGATCGACGGCCTGAACCTGACCCTCAAGCGCGACGAACAGGGCCGCGGCAACTGGGAAGACATCGGCCAGCCGGCCAAGCCCATCGCCCACACGAACCAA
>DATDTH010000280.1:0-2820 GCA_035290985.1 Pseudomonas sp.
CCAGGCTGCTGTCATGGGTATCGCCGGCCCGCAGTACACAATCCACGCCTTCGCGGATCAGCTCGACCGGCCGGTCGCTGACGCCCACTTCCAACGCCACACGGGGGTAACGCGCGCAGAAATCGGCCAGGGCCGGCACCACCACCAGGCGCCCCAGGGAACCGGGCAGGTCGACCCGCAATTTGCCTTGGGGGCTCTGCCGCGCCGCGGTAAAGAACGACTCGGTCTCCTCCAGGTCGGCCAGCAGGCGTATGCAGCGCTGATAGAACGCCGCGCCGTCCGGCGTGCAACTGACCTGGCGCGTGGTGCGCTGCAGCAGCTGCACACCCAGATGGGATTCGAGCTGCTTGACCAAGGTGGTTACCGAGGCGCGCGGCAGGTGCAGGCTGTCGGCGGCCTTGCCGAAGGCCTCCAGCTCGACGATGCGGGTGAAGACCCGCATGGCCTGAAACTTATCCATAAGCCGCCAATTATTTAGATTATGCGAATAGTGAAAGCATTATCAGCCTCTTTATCTCGCCAAGCATAGCAATGACACTGACCGGACCGTTAACCGACTTGCCGCAAGGAGCGACACCATGAACACCCGCCAACTGGGCCGCCAGGGGCCCCAGGTATCCGCCCTTGGCCTGGGCTGCATGGGCATGAGCGATTTTTACACCCGCGGCCGCAACGAGCGGGAGGCCATAGCCACCCTGCACCGGGCCCTGGAACTGGGGGTGAGCCTGCTGGACACCGCCGACATGTACGGCCCCCATACCAATGAACGCCTGATCGGACAGGCCATAAGGGGCAAACGCGACCAGGTATTTCTCGCCAGCAAATTCGGCATCCTCTACGACCCTGCAAATCCCTCGGTGCGCGGGGTCAATGGTCACCCCGAGCATGTGCGCCGGTCCATCGAAGGCAGCCTTGAACGCCTGGGTGTCGAGTGCCTGGACCTCTACTACCTGCACCGTGTCGACCCCCAGGTGCCGATCGAGGAAACCGTTGGGGCCATGGCCGAGCTGGTCCAGGCCGGCAAGGTGCGTTTTCTCGGGCTGAGCGAAGCCTCGGCGGTGACGTTGGAGCGGGCGCACAGGGTGCATCCCATCAGCGCCCTGCAGAGCGAGTATTCCCTGTGGAGCCGCGACCCGGAAAGCAACGGTTGCCTGCAGGCCTGCCGCCGCCTGGGTATCGCCTTCGTGCCTTACAGCCCCCTGGGCCGCGGCTTCCTTACCGGCGCCATCCAGTCACCCGAGGATTTCGCCGCGGACGATTTCCGCCGCTCCAATCCGCGTTTTCAGGGGGCGCATTTCCAGAAAAACCTGGCGCTGCTGGCCCAGGTTGAACACCTGGCCGCGGCCAAGGGCGTGCAACCGGGACAATTGGCCCTGGCCTGGGTGCTGGCCCAGGGCGAGGACATCATCCCCATTCCGGGCACCAAACAACGCCGCTACCTGGAGGAAAACGTCGCGGCCCTGGAGGTGCGCTTGAGCGCGCAGGAGCTGGCCGAAATCGACGCCCTCTTCCCCCTGGATGCCGCCGCCGGCAGTCGCTACGGCGAGGCGAGCATGGGCATGCTGAATCGCTGAGCCCTAAGCGCAATGTATCGCACCTAATGGTGTGGGCATTTGCTCAATAACCTGGTCCCAGCGGCACCAGCAGTTCATCCGGCCGGTTCGGATTACGGTAGCCGTCCACCGTCGCGTCATAGGCTTCCAGAGGGACTTCATAACGCTGACCGGTTTGCGGATCTTCCTGTCGGGTGTAGCCCATGGTGCCTTCCTGCTGACCTTGGGCAATGCGGTCCTCCGACAAGCCTTTCTCCCTCCAACTCTCGATCAGTCCCGAATTGTCCAGCGGGTTGTTGCGCGGCAGCATCACCTGATTCTGGCCGGCCAAGCCGGGGCCGTTGGTCACGACAATCGCCTGGGCCACAGTCGGCAGCCACAGCTTGTCCTGTTCCCAGCGACCGATGGGCGCCTGATATAGCGTCATGGTTGCCGAATAGCGGCCATAGCCGGAACTCAGCCCCACAGTGGCGCGCATGCGCACGGGCGTGCCTTTATGAACCCCGGCGAGCGCAAAGTCCTCGATCTGCCAGGGCCCCCAGATTCCCGGTTGGCCGGGCAGCGACACCGAGCTCTCGATCTGCGCACTGGGGTTCACTTGCTGCATGATCATCCGCAGGAAGTCGCGCGGCGCCATATTGCCAAAGCCGCCATGCAGCAGCGCGCTCGACACCAGGGTGATTCCGTCGGGAGCCAAGAGGTCGACGCCGTTGGTCGTTTCGCTCGAGGTCCAGCCTTGCGGGGTGGACCAGCGAAAGTACTGGCCTTGCTGGGTTTGTAGCGGCGGTCGGTCGAGTGGCGCGGCTTCGGCCAGGGCGGCCAGAGCGGCCAGAGCGGCCAGCAGAACACCGTAGACCCCATGGATGCAGGCTGATTTCGGCATAGCAAACTCCCCTCGCAAATCGGCTGATCGCTTGCAAGTGTAGGGCACGGGTGGATACATCATCCTGATGTAGCGATCAAGCGGCAATTATTGGGGCTAATGTCCCTCGACCACACCCCTGTGGAGCCCGCACGCTTGCTGTCAGCCCCCCTAAAAATCCCGTTTGTAAAAGATATCCAGGGAGCTGGCCAGGCCGCTGGCGGCTTCCAGGTACCAGCGCTTGCTCAGTTCGTAGCGCAGGGCGATGGTGTTGGCCGGTTCGAACACCCCGACCCCGTAGCGCAGGCTCAGGCGTTCGGACAGCTTGCCGCTGGCCACCACGCTGGTGGTCAGGCCGCTGCCCTCGCTGTCCAGCTGGAAATCGCGGATGCCCAGGCGCTGGGC
>DATDTH010000281.1:0-23032 GCA_035290985.1 Pseudomonas sp.
GACCACGGTCGCCGGCCACCGAGCCGATGACCGCGATGCAGCCCTCGCGCTGGGCCTCGAAGTGCGGGGCCAGCAAGGTCAGCAGGGCGATCACGCTCAAGGCATTAATGTTCAATTCCTGCAGGGTCAGTTCCACGCTGCTTTCGCAGGCTTTCTGGTCGCTCAAGGTGCCGTAGGCGATCAGCACGGTGTCCAGCCCGCCCAGCTCGGCCAGGATGCCTTCCAGCAGGGGCTGGTGCCGATCGAAGGCGCAGGCGTCGAAGTCGCCATAGGCGACCTTGCTGGCGCCGCGGATGCTCAGGTCACTGGCCAGGGTGGCGAGCCGCTCCTGGTTGCGCGCCAACAGGTAGAGGCTGGCGCCCTGGGCGGCGAAACGCCGCGCGCTGGCTTCGGCGATCGCCGAGGTGGCGCCGATGATCAGTATCTTTTCCATGATTCAGTCCAGTCCCAGCCGTTGTGCTTGTCGCGACGTGAATTTGCCCTGCGCGCCGTAGCGCGCGCGGACCGCTTGCAGCTGTTCCCAGGCCGGGTAGCTGCGCTTGAAGGTCTGCTCGCTCATGCGCGCATCCTTGGTCAGGTAGATCCGTCCGCCCTGTTCCAGCACCCGCGCGTCCAGCTCGTCGAGCAGTGGCAACAGCGCGCTGTCGTACTTGAAATCCAGGGCCAGGGTATAGCCTTCCAGGGGGAACGACAGCGGATTGTGGTTCTGCTCGCCGAAGGCCTTGAGTACGGCGAGGAAGGAGCCGCGGTGGGAGGCGGCGATGCGGCTGAGGATCGAGCGCATGCCTGCCAGGCCAGCGGCCTTGGGGATGACGAACTGGTACTGCAGAAAACCCTGTCTACCGTACAGCCGGTTCCACTGTCCGATACCGTCCAGTGGGTAGAAAAAGCTCTGGTAGTCGACCCGTTGCTTGGACTTGGCCTGGCGCACACGCTGGTAGTACAGGCTGTTGAAGGCTTGCACCGAGGCCCGGTTGAGCAGCGCGGCGGGCATCTCCAGGGGCACGCTGAGGGTGCGCTTCGTCGGCAGTTGCAGACCGCCGCCGCCGGCATGTTCGCCGACCATCAGCAATGAGCGTCCCAGGTTGGCGCCACTGGCCAGGCAGTCGATCCAGGCCACCGAGTAGGTTCGGTGTTGCTGGGTTTCGAACAGGTGCAGGACCTCTTCCAGGTTGGCCGCCTTGAAGGTGGTCTGGGCGATATGGGCGCTGCGGATGGGCGTCAGGCGCAGGCTGACCTCGAGGATCAAACCGGTCAGGCCCATGCCACCGCAGGTGGCGTGGAACAGGTCGGGGTGTTCACTGCGCGAGCAGGTCAGCAGGCTGCCGTCTGCGAGGCCCAGCAGCAACTCATCGACGAACTCGCTGAAGCAGCCATGCAGATGATGATTCTTGCCATGCACGTCGCTGGCCACGGCGCCGCCCACGGAGACGAAGCGGGTGCCCGGAGTGACCGGCAGAAACCAGCCCCGCGGCACCAGCACCTCGAGCAACTGGTCCAGGGTGGCGCCGGCCTGGCAACGCAGGGTGCCCCGGTGCGGGTCGAAGGCCAGCAGGTGGCGCAATTGTTGGGTACCGAGCACCCGATCGTGCAGGGCGCTGTCGCCGTAACTGCGGCCCATGCCGCGGCCGATCAGCGAACCCTCTGCACCGAGCAGGCCCGTGGCGGCACTGAGCGTGAAAGGGTTATGCAGTCGGGCTTCGACAGTGGGGTAGCGGCCCCACCCTTGCAGGCGCATCAGGCCGCCGCCGTACGAAAGACGTAGCGTTTGTCCAGGCTGTACTTGGCGAGATAACCGATGGCCAGGCCGATGATACCGCCCAGGTAACGCATTTCCTTGCTGGCGAAGAGATGCTCGAAGGTCAGCTCGAAGCCCCAGAAAATTGCCGTGGTGATCAAGCCCATCAGGGCATAGAGCAGGAAGACCTGGCCGTCATGGGCGGCATTCTGTGCCTGGAAACCGAAGATATACCGCTTGTCCAGCACGTATTTCACCACCAGGCCCGCGGCGGTGCCGAACGCCATGGACAGCAGGATGCTGTAAGGCCCGGCATACAGGCGAATCAGCAGGTCCTGGGCGCCTATATTGACGGCTGTGGCGATAACCGCCAGTAACGCGTAGATCGCAGCGAGTTTCATGGTTCCCCGCGGTGCGGATGGTCGAGGGGGCGGATGCTACCCCAGGCAGTCAGGCGACTCCAAGGGTGGCGTATTGGAACGAATCGCGACAAACGGTTGTCAGTGTTGTTCGGCAGACTGTTTTTGGCCGATGGACACCTCGCTTGGCTCGCCCGAGCCGCATTCCAGAGCCAGGTGGACGATTTTGATCAGGCGCGAACTCAGGGAAGGGTTCTTCCGCGCACTGGCTTCGATCCGTCCGGCAGCTTGCCGAGTCGTTTGGATGCTGTAGTGTGCGGAATTTTATGGGCGGCAGGAGCTTTACCCTCTGATGAAACAACTTCTAGTGACGGGCCTCGGTGGCTTTGTGGGTAGGCATGTGCTGGCGGCCCTGGCGCAGGAGCAGTCGTCGCAGTGGGCGCTGTGGCCGGTGCCCGGTTATGACCTGCTCGACCTGGACTCTCTGGACCGGCTGTTCGAGCGCGGTTGTCCGGATGCGGTCATCCACCTGGCCGGCCAGACCTTCGTGCCGGACGCTTTCCGGGATCCGCGGCGGACCCTGGAAATAAACCTGCTGGGCACCCTCAATTTGCTGCAAGTCCTCAAACGCAAGGGGTTCACCGGCACCTTCCTGTACGTCAGCTCGGGCGATATCTACGGCAAAGTCGAAGACGCGAATCTTCCGGTCAGCGAGTCCCTGCTGCCGCAGCCGCGCAATCCCTATGCCGTGAGTAAATTATCGGCTGAATTATTGTGCCAACAGTGGAGCTATGCGGAGCCTTGGCGCATCATAGTGGCACGTCCGTTCAACCATATTGGCCCTGGTCAAAACGATTCCTTCGTCATCGCGAATATGGCGAGGCAAATCGTGCGCGTGCGCAAGGGTTTACAGGTGCCGCGGTTGGAGGTGGGCGATGTCGATGTCTCGCGGGATTTTCTCGATGTCCGCGACGTGGTCCAGGCTTATTTCCAGTTGCTGCAGTGCGGTAGAAGTGGCGAGGTGTACAACCTCTGCTCCGGCCAGGAGCGGCGGATTCGTACTTTGATCGAGGACATGGCGGGGCTGGCGGGTGTGGACGTCGAGCTGCATCAGGATGCGACCCGTCTGCGATTGTCCGAACAGCGTCGAGTGGTCGGCAATGCCGACAAGCTTCAACGCGAAACTGGCTGGAAGCCCAACATCACCATAACGGAATCCCTGCGCAGCGTGCTCTGCGATTGGGAAGAGCGGGAATTATAACAATGAGCAAAAGTGCACTGATTACTGGGCTGACCGGTCAAGATGGCGCCTATTTGGCCAAACTGCTGTTGGAAAAAGGTTATCGCGTCCACGGTATGGTGGCCAGGCGCAGCACCGATACACGCTGGCGTCTGCGCGAGCTGGGTATCGAGAACGATATCGTCTACCTGGAAGGGGATTTGGCGGATGCCTGCGCGGTGCAGCGTGCCGTGATCAAGTCCAAACCCGACGAGCTGTACAACTTGGGCGCCCAGAGCTTTGTCGGCAGCTCCTGGGACCAGCCGGTGACCACCGCCATAGTCGATGGTTTGGGGGTGACCCACGCACTGGAAGCCATCCGCCAATTCAGCCCCGAGACGCGCTTCTACCAGGCCTCCACCAGCGAAATGTTCGGCCTGATCCAGGCCGAGCTGCAGGACGAGAACACCCCCTTCTACCCGCGCAGTCCGTACGGCGTGGCCAAGCTGTATGGCCACTGGATTACCGTGAACTACCGTGAAAGCTTCGACCTGCATGCCTCCAGCGGCATCCTGTTCAATCACGAATCACCGCTGCGTGGCATCGAGTTCGTGACCCGCAAGGTCACCGATGCCGCTGCGCGCATCAAGCTCGGCAAGCAGAAGCAATTGAAGCTGGGCAACATCGACGCCAAGCGCGATTGGGGCTTCGCCGGCGATTATGTCGAAGCCATGTGGTTGATGCTGCAGCAACCCAAGGCCGACGATTATGTGGTGGCCACGGGTATCACCACCACTGTGCGTGATATGTGCCGCATCGCGTTCGAGCACCTGAGCCTCAATTACCAGGACTACCTGGTGATCGACCCGGCCTTCTTCCGGCCGGCCGAAGTCGAGGTGCTGCTGGGCAATGCCGGCAAGGCCGAGCGTGTGCTGGGCTGGAAACCCAAGACCAGCCTGGACAGCCTGATCCGCATGATGGTGGATGCGGACCTGCGCCGTATTAGCAAGGAGTAGGGTCGCGATGCTCATTCCCGTGATCCTGTCCGGTGGGGCGGGCACTCGGCTCTGGCCGGTGTCCCGCGAAGGCCATCCCAAGCCCTTTATGCGCCTGCCCGATGGCGAGTCGCTGCTGCTCAAGACCTATAGACGCGCCGCGGCCCTGATTCCCGAAGGTGGGGAAATAGTCACGGTGACCAACCGTGACTATTTCTTCGAGAGCAAGGACCACTTTGCCGAGGCCAAGCTGCCCCTGCACCGCGGCCGATACCTGCTTGAGCCGCAAGGGCGCAATACCGCCGCGGCCATGGCCGTTACCGCTTTGGCCCTGAGCGCCGAATACGGTGACGAGGTGGTGCTGGTGGTAATGCCCGCCGATCACCTGATCGCCGATCAGGTTGCCTTCACGGCGGCCACCCGGCATGCCGCGAGCCTGGCCGCGGCCGGTCACCTGGTCACCTATGGCATTGAGCCGAGCGCACCGGAAACCGGCTTCGGCTATATCGAGGCCGGCGCGCCCCTCGACCATCAGGGCGGTAGCCAGGTGCTGCGGTTTGTCGAAAAACCGGACCTGAATACGGCCGAGGAGTACCTGGCAAGCGGCCGCTACCTGTGGAATTCGGGGATGTTCTGCTTCAGCGCCGGCAGCCTGATTCGCGAACTGGCCCTGCATGCCCCCGAACTGCTGGAGCTGGCCCGCGCCTGCGTGGCCGAAAGCCCGGTACAGGGCAGCGGACCGGTGCTGATGCAGGAATTGCACGGCCCTGGCTTCGCCTTGCTGCCGGATATTTCCATCGACTATGCGCTGATGGAGCGCTCGGCGCGGGTGGCCATGGTGCCGGCGCGCTTCGACTGGAGCGATATCGGCTCCTGGGGCGCGCTGTGCCAGCTGGTGAAGCCGGATGGCCTGAACAACCGCGCCCAGGGCGATGCCATCTTCGTCGACACCCGCAACACCTACGTGCAGAGCGAAGGGCGGCTGGTCGCCACAGTCGGGGTGGACGATCTGATCGTCATCGATACCGGCGATGCGGTTTTGGTCGCCCGCGCCGATCGCGCGCAGGACGTGCGCCAGGTGGTCAAGCAGCTCAAGGCCGGCAATCACCCGGCCTACCGGCTGCATCAGACCGTTTCTCGGCCCTGGGGTTCCTACACCGTGCTGGAGGAGGGGCCGCGCTTCAAGATCAAGCGCATAGTGGTCAAGCCCGGCGGCGCGCTGTCTCTGCAGATGCACCACCACCGCAGTGAGCATTGGGTGATAGTGCAAGGCATGGCCAAGGTCACCAACGGCACGGGGGACCGTCTGGTCAATACCAACGAGTCGACCTTTATTCCCGCTGGCCACAAGCACCGGCTGATCAATCCAGGGGTGATCGACTTGGTGATGATCGAGGTGCAGAGCGGCGAGTACCTGGGCGAAGACGATATCGTGCGCTTCGAAGATCAATACGGCAGGGTGTTGTAATGGCAGTGGGTATGGCGCGGGCGGTCTGGAATTACCGGGGTTTTGTCCTGGGCAGTGTCAAGCGTGAGTTCCAGACGCGCTACCGCAATTCGTTGCTCGGCGCCGTCTGGACCATTCTCAATCCCTTGTCGATGATCATCGTCTACACGGTGATCTTCTCCCAGCTGATGAAGGCTCGACTGCCGGGCGTGGACAACAGCCTGGCCTATGGCATTTATTTGTGCGCAGGGATTCTGGCCTGGGGCTTTTTCGCCGAGGTGCTCGGGCGCAGCCAGTCGGTGTTTCTGGAACACGCTAACCTGATCAAAAAACTGAGCTTTCCGCGCATCTGCCTGCCGCTGATCGTGGTGCTGAATGCCGGGGTGAACTTCGCGATTATCTTCGCGTTGTTTCTCGGCTTCCTGCTGATCACCCAGAACTTTCCCGGCTGGGCCCTGTTAGGCGTGATTCCGCTGTTGATGATCCAGGTCGTCTTTTCCATAGGGTTGGGCATCATTCTCGGGGTGCTCAACGTGTTCTTTCGTGATGTCGGGCAGTTCGTCGGCATCTTTCTGCAGTTCTGGTTCTGGTTCACCCCCATCGTCTACCCGCGCTCGATCCTGCCCGAGGCCGTCCTGCCGTTTATCGATGCCAACCCCATGTCCCCCCTGATCGCCGCCTATCAGGGCATCTTCGTCTATGGCCGGTGGCCGGACTGGGCGACGCTCTGGCCCACCGCGCTGCTCGCCGTGGCCCTCTGTCTGCTGGGCATGCGCCTGTTCCGCAAACGCTCCGGTGAAATGGTGGATGAACTCTGATGGGTAGCATTCAGGTAACGCAACTGGGCAAGGCCTACAAGAATTACCCCTCGCGCTGGGCGCGGCTTGCCGAATGGCTGATTCCCTTTTCCCGCCCCAGGCACCAGCTGCACTGGGTGTTGCAGGACGTGTCCTTTCACGTCAACCCGGGCGAGGCCCTGGGTATCATCGGGATCAACGGCGCGGGCAAGAGCACCTTGCTGAAGATGATCACCGGCACCACCCAGCCCAATGCCGGGCAGATCCACATCCAGGGCCGGGTCGCCGCGCTGCTGGAGTTGGGCATGGGCTTCCACCCGGACTTCAGCGGCCGGCAGAATGTCTTTATGGCCGGTCAGCTGCTCGGTCTGGGGATGGAGGAGCTGCATGCCCTGATGCCCGAGATCGAGGCCTTCGCCGAGATCGGCGACTATATGGACCATCCGGTGCGCACCTACTCCAGCGGCATGCAGATGCGCCTGGCGTTCAGCGTGGCCACGGCGCGCCGCCCGGATGTGCTGATAGTCGATGAAGCCCTGTCGGTGGGTGATGCCTACTTCCAGCACAAGAGTTTCGACCGCATCCGCGAGTTTCGCAAAGCCGGTACCACCCTGCTGATCGTCTCCCATGACCGTCAGGCCATCCAGACGCTCTGCGATCGGGCCATTCTGCTGGCCAATGGTCGATTGGCCCTGGAGGGCGCACCGGAAGAGGTGATGGACTTCTACAGCGCCATGATGGCGGAGAAGGAGCAACAGACGGTCCGTCAGGAGCGCCTGGATAACGGCAAGATCCGCACCATTTCCGGCACGGGCGAGGCGGGCTTTCTCGACATCGCCCTGCTCAACGACCAGGGCACGCGGGTCGAGGTGATCGAGGTTGGCAGTCACGCGACCCTGGAGGTTACGGTCGGAATCAACGCACCCATCAGCCGGTTGATCCTCGGCTTTATGATCAAGGACCGCATGGGCCAGGCGATCTACGGCATCAATACCCACCGTTTGAACCGTCCGGTCGAACACCTGGTAGCCGGCGAGCAGGTGGTTTACCGCTTTCCTTTCCTGGCGGCCTTGGGCAAGGGCAACTATTCGATCGCCCTCTCCCTGTCGCGCTTCGACTCGCACTTGGACACCAACTACGAGTGGCGTGATTTCGCCCTGGTGTTTCATGTGATCAATATCAAACAACCGGACTTTGTCGGTTGCGCCTGGCTGGACTCGGATCTCAGCATCGAACGTGGCGCGTCGGCGCCTGCGACCCTCTTCAAGGAACGAAGTGGCACATGAAATTTCTGATCGAATGCACCTACGTCTACGAACACCCCCAGGACAACTCGGGTATCCAGCGGGTGGTGCGCAATATCATTCGCGAGTTGGGCGCCCAGCAGCCGGCCGTGGAGTGCGTACCGGTGATGATGAGCGGCGGCCAGCTTTATCGGGTACTGAGTCTTGCGCCTCTGGTTGCCGATAAGAATGCGACGCGACGTCAGACCTGGATTGTCAAGCTGGATCATGTCCGCAACCGTTATTGGTGGTGGCACTCGCGCCTGGAACGGTTGTGGCCGTTTCGCATGTCGAGCCTGGCCCGGCGCCTGCTCTACTGGCCGAGCAAGGTCCTCAGTCTGGCCTTTACCCTGCCCTTGCGCGCGTTGCTGCGGCTCAATCGCGATGCGGTACCGGCGCCTCAGCGGGCGGTGCCACTGCACGCTGAGCCCGGTGATCAGTTGGTCTTGCTGGACTCCTCTTGGCATGACGATATCTTCCCGTTGGCCGAACAGCTCAAGCGCAAGGGGGTGGGGGTCGTGTCGGTGATCTACGACCTGATTCCCTTGACCCATCCGCAATTCTGCGACGAGGGACTGGTCAAGGTCTTCGATCAGTGGTTCGACTGGATCGCGCGAACCGCCGACGGTTTTATGGCCATATCCCAGACCATCAGCCAGCAGGTGGATGTCGAGATCCAGCGTCGCTTGGGCAAGAAGGAGGCGCTCAAGCGCTGGCACGGACATTTTCATCTGGGTTCCGAACTGGATTTACTGCGCGACACGGCGCGGCTGAATCCCGATCTGGAGCGCATGTTTCGCGATGCCGCGCCGGTCTACCTGATGGTCAGCACCATCGAACCGCGCAAGAACCACGCTTACCTGCTGGACGCTTTCGAGTTGCTCTGGGCTCAAGGTAGCAGCGCGCGCCTGTGCATCATCGGCAAGATCGGCTGGAAGTGCGAGGCTTTGGTAGCGCGCATCAAGCGCCATCCCCAGCATGGCAAGCGCTTGTTCATGTTCAACCGGGTCAACGACAAGAGCCTGGAGTACGCCTATGCCCGGTCCCGGGCGCTGGTCTTCCCCTCCTATGTCGAGGGCTTCGGGTTGCCGCTGGTAGAAGCCATGCACCGGGGCTTGCCGGCCATGGCCAGTGATATCCCGGTGTTCCGTGAAGTGGGTGGCGATTTTATGGCTTATTTCGATCTTGCAGAGCCCCAGAGCCTGGCTGATCTGGTACTGCAGTTCGAGTCAACCGGCAGTTTTCCTGCGCTGCGGCTGATCGCGGACTGGCACTGGATCGGCTGGCGCGAAGCCAGTGAGCAGTTGATCAGCGGTACCCTTGCCGGCTTGCGAGCCAAACTGCCACCGCCTGTCCTGACGTGATCCATGCAGATAGCCCTTAACGCCAGCATCCTGCGGGCGCCGCGCACCGGCATCGGCCAGTACCTGGTCGAACTGGTGCAGGCCCTGGCGGCGCGTTCCGAGTTCGAGATCGAGCTGTTCGGGGGCTGGGACTGGCAGTCGTCACTGCCGGCGGCGGCCATGCCCGGTTACTCGCGCCTGAGCGGCGTGCTCAAGCGCGTGCCCGGGGCTTACCGGTGGCGGCGCCTGATCGAGCAACGGCGCTTCGATCGCGGTGCGGGCGCCATGGCGCTGTACCACGAGCCGAGCCTCTGGCCGTTCGAGTTCGACGGCCCCATGGTGATGACCCTGCACGACCTGACCCATGTGCATTACCCCGAGACCCAGCCCAGGGATCGCCTGCGCGAGATCGAGCGCCAGGTTGGCCGCGGAGTGCAGCGGGCGCAGCGGATACTGGTGGATTCGCAGTTCATCGCCGATGAGGCCTGCGCCTATTACGGGGTGGCGAAGGAGCGGGTGGTGGTTGCGCCGCTGGGCCACGCCGCACGGTTTCACCCCCGCGAGGCCGAAGCGCTATGGCAGCCCTTGCAGCGCTTGGGGGTTACGCCGGGCGGTTACCTGCTCTGCGTCGGTACCCTGGAACCGCGCAAGAACCTCGACCTGGCCCTGCGCGCCTACGAGCGCTTGCCCGAGGCGCTGCGGGCGCGCTTTCCCTTGCTGATCGTCGGCCTGGCCGGCTGGCATCAGGACCGCTTCGCCGACAGGCTGGCGCGCGGGGTGCGCAGTGGCCGGGTGCGGGTGCTGGGCTATCAGCCCGACGAGACGTTGGCGCAGTTGTTGGCCGGCGCCCGTATGCTGGTGTTCCCCTCGCTTTACGAAGGCTTCGGCTTGCCGGTGCTGGAGGCGATGGCCAGCGGCACCCCGGTGGTGCTGGGTGACTGTGCGGTCCTGCATGAGGTGGCCGGGGAGGCCGGGCTGTATGTCGATGCGCTGGATGAAGGGGGCTGCGCGCAGGCGATGCAACAGTTGCTGGATGACCCAAAGGATTGGGCATCCAGGCGTGCGGCGGGTTTACAGCGTGCCGCGCAATTTTCCTGGGGGCGTTGCGCGGCCATCACCGCCGCGACCTATCGACAAGCCATGGAGGCTCACTGATGCGCGTTCTACACTTTTTCAAGACCTACCTGCCCGAGTCCATGGGCGGCATCGAGCAGGTCATTTACCAGATCTGCCAGAGCGGCCTGGCCCATGACATCCAGAGCGAGGTGCTGACCCTGAGCGCCACGCCGGAGCCGGCCACGCTGATGCTCGATGGCCATCGGGTACACAGGTCCAAGCTGGACCTGCAGATCGCCTCCACCGGTTTTTCCTACAGCGTGCTCAAGCGCTTCCGTGAACTGGCGGCCGAGGCCGATGTGGTGAATTATCACTTCCCCTGGCCCTTTATGGACCTGGTGCATTTCGCCTCCGGCGTGCGCAAGCCCAGTGTGGTGACCTACCATTCGGACATAGTGCGGCAAAGGCACTTGCTCAAGTTGTACCAGCCGCTGATGCACCGTTTTCTGGCCAGCGCCGATCGTATCGTGGTCGCCTCGCCGAACTACCTGCACACCAGCGAGGTCCTGACCCGCCACCCTGACAAGACCCGGGTGATTCCCTACGGTCTGGACAAGGCCGGCTACCCGGTGCCGGCTGCCGAGCGTGTGCAGCGGTGGCGGCGGGAGGTGGGCGAGGGGTTCTTCCTGTTCGTCGGGGTGATGCGTTATTACAAGGGCCTGCATATCCTGCTGGAGGCCGTGAAGGACACCCATTACCCGCTGGTGATAGTCGGTGCCGGGCCGCTCGAGGAGGAATTGCGCGCCCAGGCGATCGCCTTGCAGCTGCACCATGTGCGCTTTCTCGGGCGTCTGGATGACGAAGACAAGGTGGCCTTGCTGCAACTCAGCGGGGCCATCGTCTTTCCTTCGCACCTGCGTTCGGAGGCCTTCGGCATTTCCCTGCTGGAGGGCGCCATGTACGGCAAGCCGATGATCTCTAGCGAGATCGGCACCGGTACCACCTATATCAATATCCACGGCGAGACCGGCCTGGTCGTGCCCCCCAGCGACCCGCTGGCCCTGCGCGAAGCCATGCGCCAGTTGTGGAACAATCCCCAGCAGGCGGCGCAAATGGGCCTGCGCGGCGAACAGCGCTACCAGCAACTGTTCACCGCCGAGCGCATGGGGCGGGCGTACGCCCAGCTGTACCGCGAACTGCTGGCGGAGAAAGCTGCGGGCGCCCTGGTGGCGGACTGATCGCTAGGCCGTAGGATGGGTAGAGCGCAGCGATACCCATCGAGCAATCCCCGCGCAATTGTTACCGCATATCCTGCATCGCTTGCCTCAACGCCAGAAGGGTTTGTCCAGTTCGCCCGCACGATCGGCCGGGCTGATGCCGAGATCGGCCAACTGCCGTTCGTCCAGCTGCGCCAGTTGCCGCCGCGTGCGTGCGTATTGCTGCCAGCGCCGCAAGATGGCCAGGCCGCGTCGAGCCCATGTGCGGACCCGCCCCGCCTGCGCGGCGATGCCTTCGAGCGTTTGGGTTCTGTCGACTGTGCTGTCCATGGCACTCTCCTGGTTCCGCCAGATCGCGGTGGGGTATGGAGGGTCATGGTGCGCCATGACGCGGCGTTCGATCAGTCACAGCGCTTGAGAATTGTGTGGGCTCAGTTGTGCTTATTTAATAACTGTACCTATTCGATCGGCGTCGACTGTAGACCCTGAAACGACGAACCCCGTCGCAGTTGCCTGGGACGGGGCTCGGGGTGTTCCGGCTTAACGAAGGGCCAGCCGGAACGGCTTTAGAAGGCCTGTTAACGCCAGAACGGCTTGCTCAGCTCGGCATAACGCTGGGCTTCGCTGATCCCGGCATCGGCCAGCAGGCGCGAATCCAGGCGGGCCAGTTGATGGCGGCTGGCGATGCGGCGCTGCCAGAGCAGCAGGTTGGCGACCACGCGCAGCGGCAAGCTGGCGGGAGCGCGGGTGGTTTGGGTGTTACCGAAATACAGACCGGAACTGAGGGTACGTTCCATGATGACGTCCTTCCGCTTGTGGCGGGCTAGATGATTTTACCTGGAGCCATCATCCTCCTTGGCGGTGCGTTACCCTAGGCACAGCTGATGCAAATTGTGTTACCTGTCGGACTGTTTTTCAGCAACTGTACTGTTACCGAATGAAGCAGCTGTATCGGTTTTGTAACTTTGTGGTGCGGTTTTTCTCGAGAAACCCATGGATGGCTCCAAAATGGGGCGTGTTTTGGCCGGTACAGCAGTACAGTTTTTGTAATACGGTGGGGGCGTCCGAGGGGCCTCCCAGAGGCATTGCGCCCCTGAAAAACCATGGACTGGCTGTGGTGGCTGTCGTGGCTGGGCCCGCCCCCTTTCGATTCAGGCATAAAAAACCCCGGCACTGGGCCGGGGTCGGTGAGGCAGGTGCGGCGGTCAGTCGACTGCTTTAACCATGTCCTCGATCACTTTCTTGGCATCGCCGAAGACCATCATGGTCTTGTCCAGATAGAAGAGTTCGTTGTCCAGGCCGGCGTAGCCGCTGGCCATCGAGCGCTTGTTGACGATCACGGTCTTGGCCTTGTAGGCCTCGAGGATCGGCATGCCGGCGATCGGCGACTTCGGATCGTTCTTCGCCGCCGGGTTGACCACGTCGTTGGCGCCCAGTACCAGCACCACGTCGGCCTGGCCGAACTCGGAGTTGATGTCGTCCATCTCGAACACCTGCTCGTAAGGCACTTCGGCCTCGGCCAGCAGCACGTTCATATGGCCCGGCATGCGCCCGGCCACCGGGTGGATCGCGTACTTCACGGTCACACCGCGGTGGGTCAGTTTCTCGACCAGTTCCATCAGCGCGTGCTGGGCGCGGGCCACCGCCAGGCCGTAGCCCGGTACGATGATCACGGTGTCGGCGTTGGTCAGCAGGAAGGCGGCGTCGTCGGCCGAACCGGACTTGACCGGACGGGCTTCCTGGGCACCGGCCGGACCGGCCGCTTCAGTAGCACCGCCGAAACCGCCGAGGATGACGTTGAAGAACGAACGGTTCATCGCCTTGCACATGATGTACGAGAGGATCGCGCCGCTCGAACCCACCAGGGAACCGGCGATGATCAGCATCGAGTTGTTCAGCGAGAACCCGATACCGGCCGCTGCCCAGCCCGAATAGCTGTTGAGCATCGACACCACCACCGGCATGTCGGCGCCGCCGATGGGGATGATGATCAGCACGCCGATGATGAAGGCTAGGGCCAGCATTACGGCGAAGGCGGTCAGGTTGCCGTTGGCCATGTACACCAGGCCCAGGCCCAGCAGGGTCAGGCCGATGATCAGGTTGAGGATGTGCTGGCCCTTGAACTGCACCGGCGCGCCCTGGAACAGGCGGAACTTGTACTTGCCCGACAGCTTACCGAAGGCGATCACCGATCCGGAGAAGGTAATGGCGCCGATGGCTGCGCCGAGGAACAGCTCCAGGCGGTTACCGACGGGGATGGCATCGCCCAGGGTGGCGACTATGCCCAGGGACTGGGGTTCGACCACCGCGGCAATGGCGATGAAGACCGCGGCCAGGCCGATCATGCTGTGCATGAAGGCGACCAGTTCCGGCATCTTGGTCATTTCCACGCGCTTGGCCATGATCGAGCCGGCGCTGCCGCCGACCAGCAGGCCGACCAGGACGAAGCCCAGGCCGGTCACCAGGTCGATGCCCACGCCGCGCTGCTGGAACTCGGCGACTTTCATCGAGATCAGCGCCACTGTGGTGAAGGCCGCCAGGCCCATGCCGAGCATGCCGAACAGGTTGCCGCGGCGCGAGGTGGTCGGGTGGGACAGGCCCTTGAGGGCCTGGATAAAGCAGATCGAGGCGATCAGGTAGAGGACGGTGACGAGGTTCATGCTCATGTCAGTGCTTCTCCACCGGCGCCTTGGGCGCCTTTTTCTTGAACATTTCCAGCATGCGGCGGGTGACCAGGAAGCCACCGAACACGTTGACGGCGGCCAGGGCCACGGCCAGGGTGCCCATGGTCTTGCCCAGCGGGGTGACGGTCAGGGCCGCGGCCAGCATGGCACCGACTATGACGATTGCCGAGATGGCGTTGGTGACGGCCATCAGCGGGGTGTGCAGGGCCGGGGTGACGTTCCAGACCACGTGGTAACCCACGTAGATGGCCAGGGCGAAGATGATCAGGTTGTAGATGCTGTCAGAAATTTCCATGGTGCTGCTCCTTAACCGTTCTTGCGCACGACTGCGCCGTCGCGGCACATCAGGCACGCGGCGACTATGTCGTCTTCGAGGTTGAGGTGGAACTGGCCTTCGGCGTTGATGACCAGCTTGAGGAAGTCCAGCAGGTTGCGGGCGTAGAGCGCCGAGGCGTCCGCCGGCACCAGGGCGGCCAGGTTGGTGTGACCGACTATGGTCACGCCATGCTTGACCACCACCTGGTCGGCTTCGGTCAGCGGGCAGTTGCCGCCCTGGGCGGCAGCCAGGTCGATGATCACCGAGCCGGGTTTCATCTCTTCGACCGTAGCCGCATGCAGCAGGGTCGGTGCCTTGCGGCCCGGAATCAACGCGGTGGTGATGACGATGTCGGCCTGCTTGGCGCGCTCATGCACGGCACCGGCCTGACGTTGCATCCAGGAGGCCGGCATGGGTCGGGCATAGCCGCCAACGCCCTGGGCGCATTCGCGCTCCTCGTCGGTCTCGAACGGCACATCGACGAACTTGGCGCCGAGGGATTCGATCTGCTCCTTCACCGCCGGACGCACGTCCGAGGCTTCGATCACTGCACCCAGGCGCTTGGCTGTGGCGATGGCCTGCAGGCCGGCAACGCCGGCACCGAGGATCAGGATGCGCGCGGCCTTGACGGTGCCTGCGGCGGTCATCAGCATCGGCATGAAACGCGGGTAGTGATGGGCGGCCAGCAGCACCGCCTTGTAACCGGCGATGTTGGCTTGCGACGACAGCACGTCCAGGCTCTGGGCCCGGGAGGTGCGCGGCGCGGCCTCCAGGGCGAAGGCGGTCACACCGCGCTCGGCCAGTTTGGCAATGGTCGCGTTGTCGAACGGGTTGAGCATGCCAACCAGCACGGCGCCGGCTTTCATCTGTGCCAGTTCGGCCTCGGACGGCGCCAGGACCTTGAGTACCAGGTCGGCGCCGAGGGCGGTGGCGGCATCGCCAATGGCGGCACCGACCACTTCATAGGCGTGGTCCGGCAGGCTGGCGCTGAGGCCGGCACCGCTCTGGACCGTCACCTGATGGCCCTGGGCGATCAGTTTCTTGAGGGTTTCCGGAGTCGCGGCTACCCGCGTTTCGCCGGTATGGGTTTCGAGAGGAACACCGATGTGCACTTGAAATCTCCTGCGTGATCGTTTTTTTAGAAAAACCAGAGCACTACGGATGGCGCGACTGGGCTGGGATCATCACAACCCGCGCGGCATGCAGCCGGCGGGGCGCGGCATTTTGCAGGTGAAGCGCGGACCCTTCAAGAAGTTCTGAAGGCCTACGCCGTGATAACTACAAGTCATCCTATGACTCACCACTCGCCGTCTAGGGCACAAGGCCCGTGGCGTCTGGCTTATAGCCTGACGGTGAGGCCTTGGCGAGGGGAAATCGCATCCCCGTCGTGAATAGGTGTTTATCAGGTCGGGATAGGCGCACTCGGGGTTCGTCCCCCGCCCAGGCAGTGGGCTGGCCGGGTTTTTGCCGTATTTTGCGTTCGATCCGGGGGGAGGTGCGAGTCGCGGTATGGTAGTCGATCAGTTAACTGACTACGGGGTCAGGATATTTTTTCCGCGGCGTCTCGACCCTGGGTCTTCAGACCAGCAGGCCCAGGCTTTTGGCGCGCATCACGGCCTGGGTGCGGCGTTTAACCCCCAGCTTGCTATTGATCTTCTTGGTGTGGGTTTTCACGGTGTTGACCGAAATGAACAGGTAGGTGCCGATTTCCTGATTGGAAAAGCCTTCGGCCAGCAACTGCAGTACCGAACGCTCGCGTTGGCTGAGCAGGGCCGTGCCGTCTCCGGGAATCGCTTCCGCGCTTGCCGGAAGCACCCGGGTCGCGGCATTGCCATGGGCCAGGGGCCAGTCCTGCAACAGGCCGTGCAGGCCCAGGTGTTCGGCTTGCTGGCGAGCGTCGAGTTCCTGGGCGATGGCGTCGACCTGGCCCAGGCTCTGCCGGGCCTGGGCCAGGGCGAACTGCACCTCCAGGGCCAGGGGTTTGAAGTGCAGGGTCTCGCAGCGTTCGAGCAGGGTCTGCAGGCTGTCCTCGGCTTGTTCCGGCTGGCCGGCCGCGAGCTGGGCGCGGGCCTGCAGCAGGGCGTTGCGCAGGGGCAGCGCCGGGTATTCGAGTGTGACGATCCAGGGTTTGTCGTCCTGGAAATAGCGCTGAATGCGCACCGCAATGGGGGCCAGGCGCAGCCAATGGCCCTGGCGGCTGAGCACGCGCATGCTTTGCAGGGTGAGCACGCCCCTGTAGCTCAGGCGCCAGGCATGGGCGCAATGCATATGCCGTTCGGCTTCGCGTAGGTGGACGTAGGCCTGGTCGAACTGACCGGCGCGTGAGGTCAGTTCCGCCAGCCCCAGGTAGCCGTGCAAGGCGAAGGGGTCGGCGCAGGCCAGGGCCTGTTTGAGGCCGGCCCGAAGAAAATCCTCGCAGTCCTGGGCTCGCCCGTGGAGCAGGTGCAGTTCGGCCTGGATCAGGTTCAACCGACCCAGCAGCAGGCTGTCGATGCCGCCACGCCGGCCGATCAGGCCGAAGCTTTGCTGCAACAGGACCTGGGCCCGGCTGAGTTCGCCGCGCAGCAGCAGCAGGCGGATGCGGTCCAGGTTGATCAACACCTCGAACAGCAGGCTGCCCTGGCGACGCGCCAGCTCCACGCCCGCATGCAGGTGATTGGGCGCCTGCTCGGGATGACCGCTGGCCATGGCGACCCGCGCCAGGGTCGAATGACAGAGCAGCGCCGGCATCCAGTCGCGCTCGCTGAGGTGCGCGAGGGCGTCCTGGCAATGGGCGCGCGCGGGGCCGGCGGTACCGCGTTGGGCCGCCAGCATCCCCTGCAGGGCCTGGGTATTGGCCAGCAATTTGCGCTGGCGCCAGGCGTCCGGCTGCGGCAGGAAATGCGTCAGGCGTTCGATGCAGGCCTGGGCTTCGTCCAGGCGCCAGGCCAGCAACAGGGCCCAGGCATTGAGCGCGAGCAGGCGCGGGGTGCTGTCCAGCAGTAGCGGTGGCAGGCGCTCGCGCCAGGCGAACAGGTGCGCCAGGTGCTGCTCGCCCGTCAGCCATTCCTGGCTGAGGCGCTCCAGGTAATTGGCCGCGACTTCCAGTTGGCCGGCGCAGAGGGCCTGTTCGATGGCCTCCTCGACCTGGCCGGCGGCGATGAAGATGCGACAGGCGCGCAGGTGCAACTGGGTGGTCGCCGCGGCGCCGAGGCGGTTGCGCAGGCCGCGGGCGACCACCGGCAGCACGCGGTACCAGAGGCCGTCGTCGTCCAGGGGGATGAAAAAGGCCTGACCCAACAGCAACTGATTGAAGAGTGCGGCGCCGTCGCTTTCCTCCCACAGGGACTGGCACAACTCGGCGGAGACTTTCGGCAGCTGGACCAGGGCGCACAGACAGCGCGCCTCTTCCGGGCTCAGGCGTGCCAGCAACTCATGTTCCAGGTAGTCGCGCAGCCAGCATTGGCTGCCGCTCTGGCCCTGGGAGGTGCCGCTGGGCAGGGTCTTGCCCGACAGCAGCAGGCGAATGCCGGCGCACCAGCCTTCGGTCTGTTGCCAGAGTTCCTCATGGAGGTCGGGTGTGGCTTGCGGCACGAGTTGGGTCACCAGCAGCTCCAGCTCGTCGCGGGTGCAGGCCAATTCGCTGCAGTCCAGCTCCATCAGCTCGCCGGCCAGCAGCAGGCGCGGCAGGTTCCAGGTCGGTCGCTGGCGGGCGCTGACCAGCAACTGCAGACGGCTCGGGGCGCGGGCCAGCAGCAGGTCGATGCAGGCGTCCAGTTCGGCAGAGGGGTGGTTCGGGTAATCGTCCAGGACCAGCCAGAGCGGTTCGCTGTGCAGCTCGATCAGCTGCAGCAGGGCGTTGACGGGTGCGCCGTCGGGGATGGGGCTGTCCAGGGCCTGGGCAACCTGGGCCAGCAGCTGTCCGGCGTCCAGGGGCTGGCCTGCCAGGCTGAGCCAGAGTATTCGGTTGTCGTCTGGCAGCGCCTGCAGGTATTCGCCGAGCAGCACGCTCTTGCCGAAACCGGCGGGCGCACAGAGCAGGCGCAGACGAATATCCCGCTCGGCCAGGCGCTCCACCAGGCGTGGACGTGGCAGATGCACGGGGGGCAGGCGGGGCGAAAGACCAGGACTGCAGCGCGGCATGGCGATTCTCTGGACGGATCGATTCTTGTTATGGCCGGATGGCGTTCAGCTTAGCCCCGGATCGGCCTCGTCCCAAGCGGGATGCCGAACGGTGATGGTGGACCATAACCCCTCCGGCCGCAGCCGTGGGGGGTCAGTCGCGTTCGAGCAGCCAGTGCCGGGGGCCGGGGCCGTAATCGGGCATCTCGTCGATCTGGGCGCGGTTGTGGGCCTCGAAGATTTCCAGGCGGTCCTGGTCGCGGACGAAGATCCAGGGGCTGCCCTGCTCGCCCAATTGCAGCCAGAGGCTGTCTTGTTCGCCGCTCATGGCCGCGCAATCGCCGGCCAGGCACAGGGCATAGCGTTCGGCGCCGGGCAGGCCCTCGAGCCGTCCGTCCGGGTGGAACCGCACCAGGCCGCCTTCCCCCGGGCCCTGGCGGATGGTCCAGGTGCCGCCCATATAGGCGGTGTAGAGCGCGAGCTCGAAATGGCTACCGAAGGGCGCGTTGACCCGCGCTGCCTGGGTCGGTCGCTCGAAGCGTTGCTCCGGTCCGGTGGCGCTGGCGTGCTGGATCAGTTGGTCCTGCGCCAGGCCCAGGGTCTCCTGGTAGTCGCCGTCGAAGTCCACGCGCCACTGCCCCTCGGTCGTCGGGCTCAGTTGCCCTTCACTCAGCTCGAAGCCATTGCTCGCTTGCGCCTGTTGGTGTGGGGCGTCGATCCGCCATTCCAGGGTGGGACCATGGGCCAGCAGGGCTTCCTGCAGGCTGCCACCCTGGGCGGCTGCCGCAATAACGGCCTGGTTGATCCAGATCCCGCTGGGATCCCGGCTGGCCTGGCCGGCGCAGCCGCCCAGGAGGCTGGCGAGCAGTAGCAGGCTGAGGTGGCGCATGCTGGATTCCTTGCGGACAGGCTGCGGGGCGGGACGCCCCGCGGCAGGCGTTATTCCAGGACCAGGATCGCGTCCATTTCCACCTGGGCGCCCCGTGGCAGGGAGGCCACGCCAATGGCGGCCCGGGCCGGGTAGGGCTGCTGGAAATAGCGGCCCATGACTTCATTGACCGTGGCGAAGTGGGCCAGGTCGGTGAGGAAGATGTTCAGCTTGACCACGTCCTTGAACGAGCCGCCGGCCGCTTCCATCACCGCCTTGAGGTTTTCGAAGACTTGCACGGTCTGGGCCTCGAAGCCTTCCACCAGTTGCATGGTGGCCGGGTCCAGGGGGATCTGGCCGGACATGTAGACGGTATTGCCGGCCTTGATCGCCTGGGAGTAGGTGCCGATGGCGGCCGGGGCCTTGTCGCTGTTGATCACGGTCTTGCTCATGGAGAGGTTCCTTGTTCTGAGTTTTGTGTTTCGTGGGGGGCAAGTCTGACACTGATGATCGAGGCGGGCTGTTCGCTGCGCGCCAGAATCGACCCTACGCACGCACCCGGTTGATATGGATCACGCCCTTGAGGGCGCGCAACTTCTTGATCACGCGCGCCAAGTGGATGCGGTCATGCACGCTGACCACCAGCTGAACCACGCTGATGCGGCCGTCGCGTTCGTCCATGCTGATCTTCTCGATATTGCCGTCGGCGGCATTCACGCTGCTGGCCAGCAGGGCGATCAGGCCGCGCTGGTGCTCCAGCTCGATGCGCAGCTCGACGTTGAACTCGCCGATCACATCCTTGGCCCAGGACAGCTGGATGCATTTTTCCGGGTTGTGGCGGATATCGCCGATGTTCTTGCAGCTTTCCAGGTGCACCACCATGCCCTTGCCGGCCGACAGGTGGCCGACTATCGGGTCGCCGGGGATCGGGGTGCAGCACTTGGCATAGCTCAGCACCAGGCCTTCGGTGCCGCGGATCGCCAGGGGGCCCTGGGCGCTGGGCAACTGTTCGCCCTCGCTGGCCAGCAGGCGCCGGGCGACCACATAGGCCATGCGATTGCCCAGGCCGATGTCCTCCAGCAGGTCCTCGATCGCTTCCAGGCGGTATTCGCTGAGCACCGGCTGCACGCGTTCGGTCGGCAGCTTGTCCAGCTGGCTGTTGAAGCCGGCCAGCACCTTGTTCAGCAGGCGCTCGCCCAGGCTGATGGATTCCGAGCGGCGCTGCAGCTTCAGCGCATGGCGAATATGGGTGCGGGCCTTGCCGGTGACCACGAAGTTGAGCCAGGCCGGGTTTGGTCGGGCGCCGGGGGCGGTGACGATTTCCACCGTGGCGCCGCTTTGCAGTGGTTCGGACAGCGGCGCCAGGCGGCGATTGATCCGGCAGGCGATGCAGCTGTTGCCGACATCGGTGTGCACGGCGTAGGCGAAGTCCACTGCGGTCGAGCCCTTGGGCATCTCCATGATGCGGCCCTTGGGGGTGAAGACATAGACCTCGTCGGGAAACAGGTCGATCTTCACGCTCTCGATGAACTCCAGGGAGTTGCCGGCGCGCTGCTGCATCTCCAGCACGCCCTTGACCCACTGGCGGGCGCGGGCGTGGGTGCCCTTGGGCTGGTCTTCCTCGCTGGATTTGTACAGCCAGTGGGCGGCGATGCCGTGGTTGGCCATCTCCTCCATTTCCCGGGTGCGGATCTGGATCTCGATGGGCACCCCGTGCATGCCGAACAGGGTGGTGTGCAGCGACTGATAGCCGTTGGCCTTGGGAATCGCGATGTAGTCCTTGAAGCGCCCCGGCAAGGGTTTGTACAGGTTGTGTACGGCGCCCAGCACCCGGTAGCAGGTGTCGACCTTGTCGACGACGATGCGGAAGGCGTAGACGTCCATGATCTCGTTGAACGCCCGGCGCTTGCCACGCATCTTCTGGTAGATGCCGTAGAGGTGCTTCTCGCGGCCCATCACCTCGCCTTCCATGCCCTCACGGTCCAGGCAGTGGGTCAGGGATTCCTCGATCTTGTTGACGATTTCCTTGCGGTTGCCACGGGCGCGCTTGACCGCCTGGCGGATGCGCTCGGAGCGCATCGGGTGCATGGCCTTGAAGCCCAGTTCCTCGAATTCCACGCGCATGCTGTGCATGCCCAGGCGGTTGGCGATGGGGGCGTAGATTTCCAGGGTTTCCTTGGCGATGCGTCGGCGTTTCTCGCCGGCCAGCACTTCCAGGGTGCGCATGTTGTGCAGGCGGTCGGCCAGCTTGACCAGGATCACGCGGATGTCCCGGGCCATGGCCATGGCCATCTTCTGGAAGTTTTCCGCCTGGGCCTCGGCCTTGGTCTCGAAATTCATCTGGGTCAGCTTGCTGACCCCGTCCACCAGTTCGGCGACGGTCTCACCGAACTGCGCGTTGAGCGCTTCCTTGGCGATGCCGGTGTCCTCGATCACGTCGTGCAGCATCGCGGCCATCAGGCTTTGATGGTCCATGTGCATGTCGGCGAGGATATTGGCTACGGCCAGGGGGTGAGTGACGTAGGCTTCGCCGCTGCGTCGGCGTTGGCCGTCGTGGGCTTGTTCGGCGTAGAAATAGGCCCGGCGGACCAGGTTGACCTGGTCGGCGCCGAGGTAGGTCGAGAGTCTGGCGGCGAGGGCGTCTATGCTCGGCAAGGGCGGTACCCCGGTCGAGTTGACTGATCCTGTGCCGCGTGACTTCGACCGGACATGGCGTTACAGGGCCTCGTTGGCCTCGTCATCGAACGCCGCGAACAGCGGTTCGTCATCGACGATTTCTTCTTGGGCAATGACGTCGTAATCGATCAGGCCAGCGGCGATTTCACGCAGTGCGACCACGGTCGGTTTGTCGTTTTCCCAGGCGACCTTGGGCTCTTTGCCGCCGGTGGCCAGTTGACGGGAGCGCTTGGTGGCGAGCATGACCAGCTCGAAGCGGTTAATGACGTTTTCCAGGCAGTCTTCAACTGTAACGCGGGCCATGGTCTTCCTCGTAGCAAGTAACTAAAAGCTGTGCCCAGATGGGCGAGCGGACTGGGTAGTTTAAAAAATAACCAGTCGTTAGGGAAGCGCTGATTTGTGCGACGACAGCCCGCCTCACGCCAGCAACTGGCACAGCAGTTCGCTGAAGCGCTGCTGCTGCACGCCTTGCTGCAATTGATTGGCGCGGAAGATGGCCTTCAGATCGTCCAGGGCGCAGGCGAAATCATCGTTGATCACCAGGTAATCGTATTCGACATAGTGGCTCATTTCGCTGCGCGCCTCGGCCATGCGCTGGTCGATGATCGTGTCGCTGTCCTGGCCGCGATTGGTCAGGCGCTGGCTCAGGGCCTGCTGGCTCGGTGGCAGGATGAAGATCGACTTGGCCTGGGGCATCAGACGACGCACCTGTTGCGCGCCCTGCCAGTCGATTTCCAGAATCAGGTCGAAGCCCTCGGCCAGGGTCTGCTCGACCCAGTGCTGGGAGGTGCCATAGAGGTTGCCGAAGACCTCGGCATGCTCGAGGAACTCGCCCCGGGCCAGCATCTGCTCGAAGGCGGAGCGGCTGACGAAGCGGTAGTGGCGCCCCTCCTGTTCGCCGGCGCGCGGCGGCCGGGTGGTGTAGGACACGGA
>DATDTH010000282.1:0-5103 GCA_035290985.1 Pseudomonas sp.
GGGCCGACGCGGAGAGTCGTTACTTGAAGGTCAGTACATCCTGGGTCAGGCCATCGATCACCGACTTGAGGTCATTGGCGGTCACCGCCTGCTTGTCGTTGCTCAGGGTCTTGCCGAAGCCCTTGCGCACCACGCGCAACACGGGTTGTCCCGTCGCGGTGTCGACCAGTTCGGCTTCCAGGTAGAGCTCGGTGTTCTGGTCACGCTGGCCCGCGGCCGTCATGCCACCGGCCAACACCAATGCCACCGGAATCACCTCGTAGGGTTTCAGCCCTTGGGTGCTGGCATCGACCCCGGTGATGGCACCGCGAAACTCGAGAGTGCGAGGTCCGCCACTGAACCCCACCAATTGCAGGCGACTGCCCAGTGCCTCACTCAGACGCTTGTTGGTGTAGCCGAGCAGGTCCTTCAGGGTCTGCTGACTGATGCGATCGGTCGGCTGGGGCGCCGGGTAGAAGTTGACCGGTTGGAAGATGACCTTGTCGTAGTTGGCCACATTGAAATTCGGATCGACCCAGCGCAGCACGGTAGTACCGCTGGCGGTCTTGGTTGCCGCCAAGCCGTCGTAGCTGGACAGGAAACCGGAATATTGCGACTGACTGACGGTCTTGCTGGTACAGCCGCCCAGCATGACAGCCGTGGCCAGAATACCGCCGAGCATAATGTGCGTTGCTTTCATCGGTGAGGCTCCTTGCTGAAAAAGGGGTAATAAATGAGTGAGTGAACAGCAAAAAATTTGCTGGTCCGTAAGCCGCATCGCTCGAGGCAGCATCAGTACCCAGTAAAGCGCAGCAAACGCAGCTACGATCTATCGCCGTCCTCTATTCCATCAACTCGATTTCACTTGGCCGCCAGGTCTTATCGAACCAGGCCTCCAGAGGCCCATACAGACGCAAGAGCATGTTCCAGCCTTTGCCCGGAACGGTTTGCACCCAATTATGTTCCTTGCCAGGCGGTGCTTTGGGGCCGAAATAAAGGTCGACTGAGCCATCCCCATTTACTGCCAGTTGCTTATCCAGACTGCTGACCTGTGGGAACTGCTGATCGGTCTGCAGCATGGAGCGCGTCTGATTGTCATAGACAATAGCGGACCAGAAATCCTTTACCGGAATATTGGCCGGCAGATGCAATCTATAGTTTTTCCCACCCTCCAGTGGCGCACCCTTGGCATCTACAATGCCCACCGCATATTGAGAGCCTTTGCCGACCATCTTCGCTTCCATGGCGGGTGTCACGCCGGTGGCATAAAAGTAGAAAAAAGCGGCCGCATCCAGGTAACGCACACCGGGTTGACTCTCGAATTTATAACCACCCAACCACTGCCTCCACGTGCTGTTGGGATAATAGAAGGCCTCCGGAATACGACTCCGATAGGTCAGCGCGCGCGCCGTGGCATCCCCCACCAGCGCGGCCTCGGCGAGGATCTTTTGCATGCGCGCATCGGGCGCGAACGGCTTGCCTTTCTCTATACCGATCGAAGCAAAAAAACCCAGCGTCACCGGGTCCAGTGAATCGACGGGTTCGTGCTGCACGACATAATTGAGCTGCTCCCAGAATTGGTAGTCTGCTGGCGCCACGGTACTGAACTCGCGGCCCGACACATTTACGAAGGTATTCGCAGGCGGATGGGCAGCCTTGGCCAGGGGATAAATACGGGTTTTCTGTTTTAGGCTGGTGATTGCCGGCTGTATATCGCCATTCACTGCGAAATTGCGCCAAACCAGAATCGACTCATAGGTGGGCACACGGACCACCATGTAGCCCTCGGGCACCTCCCCGGCATAACCCGGTGGCAGCAACAGGTATTTGCCCCCCTTGCCTTTGTCCGGCCCAACCACGCCGATATCCGTAACATAACGAAACCAGAAGTCATCGATCATACCCAAGGTCATGGGTGGTACCTCGGCGACCAGTGGACCGTCATGCAGATCGATCCATATCCAGGTATAAGCGGTGGTCGCATTGGCCGTCAGAAACAACGAGCGCGAATCCAGCATGCTTTCAAATGTTGGAATAGTGCGGTTGGCCGGGCCCACTTGCAGCAAGCCGTTGCGCAGACCAGTCATGTTCACGGGGGCCAGGCCCAATAGGTAGGCCTGGACTGCACGTTGAAAGTCCAGGTTGTCGTAGAGCGCCGCTACCGATTTATCGTCTGGAAAACCATCAAAAAACTGTAGGGTGCCAAGCCTTGTGTCGACTTTGTCAGGCATGGCGATGCCCGCAGGGATAACGCCAGCCATGTTGACTTGCCCTGGGACTTGTGCCTGAGCGCCACCGATATCCAGGCCACATAAGATCAGCATGCCGAGCAGCCTTAGCTGATGCGAAAGTTTCATGATGTCGTTCTCCCAAGTTTCATTTGATCAGCAACCCACACCGCTGCTACTTCTTACAGGATAAGCAGTTACATTCATCCTACCGACGCCACTTATTTGGGAAACAACAAGGTAATGGCCGCACGAAATCCCCAACCATCCGCACCATTCTCGGTGCTGCCCAGCCAGTAACGAGGGCCGACTTGGAGGGTCAGTGGCTGGCCGCCCAGCTTGAGCATCTGGCTCACCGTCAGGTTGACCGGCACCGACCACTCCCGTGCCTGCCAGTCATAAGTGGACTCGGTGTTGATGCCGAAGGTGGTATAGGTCCTGGTCGTATAGGACAGGAAAGGCTGCAGGAAGGTGGCGTTGATTTTCTCGCGGTCAGCATCCGGGCTGCCTTCCAGCGACCAGAGGTGATTGGCCAGGGCCCCCACCGTCCAGCCGTCGAATTGCTTGAGGGCAACCGCGGTCGGGCCCGCGGCCCATTGCTCATTGGTCAGCAGGTCGTCGCTGCCGGTGGGCATCAGCAGCACAGGCCCGGCGCCCCAGATCCAGCCACCCTCAGTGGGGTGTTTGGGCGAGAAGAAAAAGCTCTGGGTGACGTCGCCCAGGCCGGATTTGTCCGCCTGGCCATTGGGCGCCAGGCTGTGCTGATCGATGATCGGCACAATGGTGCGCGAAATCAGGTTCCAATCGTCATTCAGCGCGAAGGGCAGCACCGGCTGAACATTGGTTACCGTCTGGATGCCGTTATCGGTCGGCCCCAGCTGTTCGTTCCAGTTGAACTGGATGGGCAGGCTGTAAAGCGCCGCGATCGGATTTTGCGTCTGTTTGGCCAGCTCGGCCGCCTCGTCGGCGCCGGCAGCCTCGACCGTCAGCAGCAGGGCAAGACCCAGCAAGGGTTTTACGTTCATTCAGGCCTCGAGAATCGCTATGTCCAGCATCACGGCAAGGGGCCACGCCCCGATCATCAACTGCACTCAAAACCGCCAGGTGGCGCTGGCACTCAAGGCCTGAATCCAGGCGTCGTCGAACTCACCGGAAACCCGCTTGGGCTCGTCCGCCGGCAAGGCCTTCTGCTGGTCGATTTCCATGTCGCCCATCCAAACCAGCGCATAACTCAGGTTCAGATCGGTTTGCCCGTCCAGGGCGTAGGTGATGCCGGTACCCAGGCGCCAGGTCTCGCCCATCGGCATGCTGAGGGTCCGGTCCTCGTCACTGACCGGCGAACTGTCATAGGCGAGGCCCAGGTTCCACAGCAGCCGCGGGCTGGCCTGGTACTGGCTGCCCAGGGAGAGGTGCCAGGTGTCGCGGTAATTGGCATCCAGGCTGGCCGAAACCGGGTTGCCGGTATCCAGTTGCACCCCGACCTGGCCGAAGCGCGACCAGTCCTGCCAGTTGGCACTGGCCAGCAGCGCCCACTGACTGTCAAGCGCGTGGTACAGGCTGAGGGTGAGCGTCTGCGGCATATGCATCTTGATCTGGGTATCGGCGCCCAGGATGCCGCGATTGCTCAGCAGGGTCGTCACGCCGGGATCGAGCCCCTCGAGGTCCAGGCCATCCTCGAACTCGATTTCGATCTCACTGGTGTAACTCAGGCCGATGCGGGTGCCGGCTTGTGGCTGGTAGATCACGCCCAGGTTGGCGCCATAGCCCCAATCGCTGTCCTGGTAGCTGAGCTTGCCATCCGGGCGATCGAGGATATCCAGCGGGCTGTTGTCCACCGCCAGTTGCGTGTCGAATGCGGCATAGATCGCGCGCAAGCCGAGGCCGAACGACCACTGTTCATCCAGGCGGTACGCCACGCTGGGCAGCAGGGTCATGCCCAGCAGTTCACCGTTCTGCATGAAATAGCGACCGGACCAGTCGTTTTCGTAATTGATGCTCAGGCCGAAGTCGCCGTAGCTGGCGAAGCCGACATGCCACTGCTCGTCCAGTTGCTGGCTGATAAACAGGCTGCCGCCCGGGGCCCATTCCATGGCATTACCGCTGTCCTCGCCGTCAATATTGCTGCTGGCATCCTGGGAAAATTCCAGGTTGCTGTGCAGCATCTGCAGCCCAGCGCTGATCTGGGTGCCCGGCAGGTAGCTCAGGCCCGCGACATTGCTGGCCAGGGTGGCGGGCCCCTGGGCGCGGGCGGCGGCGCCGGCATTGGCCAGGCCGACGTTGTCGCTGCCCACCTCGTAGAGCATGAGCCCTGAGGCCAGTGCCGATCCCTGGGTGCCCAGGGTACAGGCGAGCACTGCAGTGCCCAGCATTCGTTTGGAGGAGGTAGTCATGGGGTAATTCCTTGTGCGCATTCCCTAACCTGCGAAGCCTGCCTGGACAGGCTTCGCACGGGGACTCAATGAACCTGGACCGTGACCTGGTCGATGCCGCCACTGAAGGCCGAGCGACGTTCCGACCCGATCGCCTCGACCACCGGCGTTCCCAGGTCGATGCCGACATCGGCGGTCTCGTCGGCCGAGAAGAGCATCGGCTGGGTATGCTCGATCCGCCCTTCGCCGACCTTCTCGTCATTGACGTACAGGGTCCCCAGGCCGCCCTTACCCAGGCCGCCGCCGTCATAGGCGAACTCGAAGCGCAGGGTCGCCTTGCCCGGCGCCAGGGGTTTGCTGGCGGCCACGGTGAAATGCTGCAGGCCGAGGAAGTTGTAGTCGTAGGCCGGCACGCCATCCTTGACGTACAGCGACCAGCCGCCGAAACGCCCGCCCTGGGTGAGGATGCTGCCATTGGCACCCGCTTCGGGAATCGCCAGTTCGGCTGTGAGGGTCTTGGATTTGTT
>DATDTH010000283.1:0-2096 GCA_035290985.1 Pseudomonas sp.
TGAAGCCTTGCGGCTTGAAACGCCGAAACCGGAAGCCGCAACCCATGGACGCCAGGCGGCCAAGAGGATTCGTTGCTGTAATCTATCTGCTGCTGTCGAATCTCCAGGGATACGCATCCTTGCCCGCTTGCCCGAAAGAGGATTGTCATGAGCCACGCCGTAGAAGCCTATCACCCCGGCCTGTTCGACCTGACCCACAAGCTGACGGTGGAAAAACACGGGCACACCGCCCTGCTCACCATCGATCATCCACCGGCCAACACCTGGGACCGCGACTCTCTTATTGGCCTCAAGCAACTGATCGAACACCTGAACCGCGACGACGAGATTTACGCCCTGGTGATCACCGGCCAGGGCAGCAAGTTCTTCAGCGCCGGTGCCGACCTCAACCTGTTTTCCGATGGCGACAAGGCCCGCGCCCGGGAAATGGCCCGCCGCTTCGGCGAAGCCTTCGAGTCGCTGCGGGATTTTCGCGGCGTGTCGATCGCCGCGATCAACGGGTATGCCATGGGTGGCGGCCTGGAATGCGCCCTGGCCTGCGATATCCGCATCGCCGAACGGCAAGCGCAGATGGCCCTGCCGGAAGCCTCGGTCGGGCTGCTGCCCTGCGCCGGCGGTACCCAGGCCTTGGCCTGGCTGGTCGGCGAGGGCTGGGCCAAGCGAATGATCCTCTGCGGCGAACGCCTGGACGCCGAAACCGCGCTGCGCATCGGCCTGGTCGAACAAGTGGTGGACAGCGGCGAAGCCCGCGGCCACGCCCTGCTGCTGGCCGCCAAGGTGGCGCGGCAGAGCCCGGTGGCGGTGCGCACCATCAAGCCGCTGATCCAGGGCGCCCGCGCGCGCGGCCCCAACGCCTGGCTGCCGCAAGAACGGGAAGCCTTCGTCGACCTGTTCGACGCCGACGACACCCGCGAAGGGGTCAATGCCTTCCTGGAAAAACGCGACCCGCAATGGCGCAACAAGTGATCCACAGAATGGAAAACCGCGAAGCGTTTTCCAGCAAAACGCGCTGGATGGACAAAGCGCCATCCACCCCAGGATGGAATCGAACATGAACGTCAGCTTTGAAGAAATCCCCTGTGCCAATGGCTTTCGCATCGGCATCGCCTGCCTGGATGCGGAACTGAGCCTGAACGCCCTGACCCTGCCGATGATCGAGGTCCTCGACGCCCGGCTGCGCGCCTGGGCCGAGGACCCGGCCATCGTCTGCGTGCTGCTGCGCGGCAAGGGAGCCAAGGCCTTCTGCGCCGGAGGCGAGGTGCGCAGCCTGGCCAGGACCTGCCTGGAGCATCCCGGTGAAGTACCGCCCCTGGCGGCCCGCTTCTTCGCCGATGAATACCGTCTCGACCACCGCATCCACACCTATCCGAAACCGCTGATCTGCTGGGCCCATGGCTATGTGCTGGGTGGCGGCCTGGGGCTGATGCAAGGCGCCGCCATCCGCATCGTCACGCCCAGCAGCCGACTGTCGATGCCGGAAATCACCATCGGCCTGTATCCGGATGTGGGCGGCAGCTGGTTTCTCGCCCGCCTGCCGGGTCGCTTCGGCCTGTTTCTCGGCCTGACAGCCAGCCAGATCAACGGCAACGATGCCCTGCAACTGGGACTGGCGGACCGCTTCCTGCTCGACGAGCAGCAGGACGACCTGCTCGAAGGCCTGTTGCAGCTGAACTGGCAGGAACAGATCCCGATGCAGCTCAACAGCCTGCTCAAGGCCCTCGAGCATGAAGCCCGCCCGCAGTTGCCGGAAGCCCAGTGGCTGCCGCGCAAGGCGCGGATCGATGCACTGCTGGATGTCGCCGACCTGCCCAGCGCCTGGCGCGCCCTCAGCGCCCTGCAACAGTGCGACGACCCGCTGCTGGCCCGTGCCGGCAAGACCCTGGCCGAAGGCTGTCCCCTAACCGCCCACCTGGTCTGGCAGCAGATCCAGCGAGCCCGGCATCTGTCCCTGGCCGAGGTGTTCCGCATGGAGTACGCCATAAGCCTGAACTGCTGCCGCTACCCGGAATTTCCCGAGGGCGTGCGCGCCCGGCTGATCGACAAGGACCATAAACCCCATTGGCACTGGCCGGATGTCGGCAGCCTGCCCGAGGCGG